>JBJEXA010000019.1:0-4666 GCA_051885335.1 Oxalobacter sp.
GGGATTCTGTCTGACAGGAACCGGTGAGGTGACACTTTGTCTGAATGTAACCCGGTTCACCGACAAGACAGAGCCAAGACCGGAGATGGAGACAGTCATATTACAGACGCTCCGGACAACACTCAGCAATACAGGTGTTTATATGCCGGTTCCATCTTGGAGGGGCTTGAAAGACGGCATGTTATGGGTGTCTGTTGAGGCACATGGTGAAGTTACAGTAACTGGTGGCTATTTTTATACCCATACAGTGCCGCATCAGGAAGTCAAGTTAGGGTTGGTTGTCACCCATTTCAACAGGAAGCAGTTCCTCATTCCTGCTATTGAAAGAATCACTAAAGAATTGCTCAGCGACTATCAAGGAAAGATTTCGATGGTCATCGTCGACAATTCACAGAACATCACCTCAGAAGAATCCGGACAAGCTATCGTTATCCCCAACAAGAACCTAGGTGGTTCAGGTGGTTTTACCCGAGGACTTATCTACCTAAAAGACCATGGATATACCCACTGCCTGTTTATGGACGATGATGCCAGCTGTGAAATCGAAAGCATCCGCCGGACCTATGCATTGTATTCCTATGCCAAACTTAAAGACCGCATTGCTGTCAGTGGTACGCTGATCCTTGAGCACTATCCAGACCGTGTCTATGAAAAGGGAGGCATCTATTCAGATGGTGCCTGCCATCCCGCAAAATGGGGTATCTGCCTGACTGCCCAGAGGGGACTGCTTGAAGCTGAAGGGACAGATCCCTCTGTCAACTACGGTGCCTGGTGTTTCTATGCCTTTGCCGTTAGCCATGTCAGGAACTATTCGTTTCCATTCTTTGTTAGGGGTGACGACATCCTTTTCGGACTTCAGAACGGTTTCAAGACAGTCACAATGAACGGTGTTGCTACCCTGATTGACAGTTTTGATGAAAAAGAAAGCCCGATGACTACCTACCTGCATTTCCGAGCAGAATCTGTCATCAACATGGTTCATGAGAACACCGGAGCCTGGGATTTAGTTAAAAAATTCAATTCCCGTTATCTGATGCATCTAGTCGCCTACCAGTATGCAACTGTTGAAGCTATGCGGCTGGGGTTACAGGCCGTCTTAGATGGATCGAAGGCATTTGAGGAAGATGTCGATGCTAAAGATGCTCGTTCAAAAGTTGCAGCGATAGCTGGTCTGGAAAAAATGGCACCCATCGATTCATCGTCGTTCATCGAAGAAAAGATAGATAGAGAACCTTTTTGGCGCAAGCTAATCCGTTCAATAACCCTGAATGGTTTCTTTCTGCCAGGAATATTTTTTAAGCAAGGCATTGTTTATCAACCCAAAAGGATTGGCGGACTGAAAAAACAGATATTCCGGTATCGGAAAGTCGGCTATGTCCTGAAGAATCAGGGATTGGGTTACATCACGGAACACTCCAAAAGCAAGCTGCTTTTTGGACTGTTGGATTTAATACGTTGGGATTTAAGGATTCTGACGAGATTTTCTTCGGTCAAGAGAAAGTTTACAGATCGTATGGATCATCTGACTAGTGAGAAATTCTGGAGAGATAAATTTGGAGAATAGGTTATGAATCGGTTCATATCATCATTAATCTGTTCATTCATCAAGAATGAGAAAAAAAGCGGATACTGATGGATTTGCTGACAGATAGAATCAGTAAAAAAGACAAAAATATTGTCTATGAATTCTTATATGAAAAAAAGCATTGACAGAAGAAGGAATCATAAAAATTAATCAAGATTTAAAGAAAGTTATAACTAATATTGAAAATACAAACCGTTTTCTTCGAATTATGGTTTCCCCAGAAAGTTTGCCAAAGGCTTCTGGAAATTTACGTATACAGCAATTAGCTTCGCTTTCAATTCTTAAGCAATTGTCATCGTTCTTTAAGAATAAAAATATTAAATATTGGATGGACTATGGGACATTGTTAGGTGCTGTCCGACATAGAGGATTTGTTCCTTGGGATGATGATGTTGATATTTCTATGACTAGAGTTGATTATGAGAAACTTAAATTATGCATAAGTGAATTTTGTGTAAATGGTTTTTCATACAGCGAAGGAGATATTATACGTGTGTTTTATAAGGATACTTCCGCACAAGTGGATATTTTTCCTTATGATTCAGGAACATCAACGAGTGTTCCAATTGGTGAAGAATATAGAGATATTCTTAATAGAATTGAAGAGCAACATAGAAGAATGCCCTTAAATAAGCCTCTGAATTATAGAAAAGGAATTATTCCAGATGATTTTAAGAGTAAAATGTTAAATATTTTGAAGATAAACATTTTGCAAAATGAAACTGTTCCTGAGAAGGCGTATATGTTTTCAGCATTCCATACGTTTGTTCCAAGAAGAGAGTTGTTTTCTTATGATGACATATTTCCTTTAAAAAAATTGAGTTATGAAGGGTTAGAATTTCCGTGTCCTCGGAATTATAAGAATCACCTTATGAAATTATATGGGGATTTTATGACTATTCCAGATGAATTTAAATCACATGGAATGATTAATACTTGTACTCCATTACGTCTTGAAGAAATGAATAATCTTATAAATATGAATTCATATTGATTGAAAGCAGAACTTTAATATTCTTGAGAAATAAGAAATGAAAAAGAAAGTCTATGTCGCTATGTCTGCAGACTTGGTTCACCCTGGACATTTGAATATCCTTTCGGAAGCATCAAAACTTGGAAAAGTCACCGTTGGTCTGCTGACAGATGAAGCGATTGCTTCATACAAACGACTGCCCTTCATGACTTTTGAAGAACGCAAAGCGGTTGTTTCCTCACTGAAAAATGTCTCTGAAGTCATTTCACAGGAAACACTGGATTACGTCCCGAATCTGGAAAAACTGAAACCAGATTATGTCGTTCATGGAGACGACTGGCGGGATGGAGTGCAGAAAGCCACCCGCCAGCGGGTCATCGACTGCCTTGCACAGTGGGGAGGGAAACTGGTCGAGGTTCCCTATACCCAGGGCATTTCCTCCACCAAGCTGAACGAATCACTGAAGGAAATCGGGACAACACCGGAACGTAGGATGCATTCCTTCAGACGGATGATCCAGTCCAAGCCGATAGTCCGTCTCTGTGAAGTCCATAACGGTATGACGGGTGCCATTGTCGAGCATACTTCTGTCACGACAGACAAGAACTATGAATTCGACGGGATGTGGTGCAGTTCCCTGACAGATTCCACGGCAAGGGCAAAACCGGATATCGAGGTCGTTGACCTGACATCCCGTCTGGGTCTGATTGAAGAACTCTTCGAAGTGACCACAAAACCATTACTGTACGATGGCGATACTGGGGGTATTCCAGAACATTTCAAGTTCACCGTCCGTTCACTGGAACGTCTTGGGGTTGCCGGTGTCATCATCGAAGACAAGACAGGACTTAAAAAGAACTCCCTGTTCGGCACAGATGTCCCCCAGACCCAGGACACCATTGAGAACTTCTGTGAAAAGATCAAGGCGGGCAAGTCAGCCCAGGTCACAGAAGACTTCATGGTCATTGCCCGCATTGAAAGCCTGATCCTTGAAAAAGGTCAGGAAGATGCGCTGGAACGGGCAAAAGCCTATCTGGCAGCTGGTGCAGACGGCATCATGATCCATTCCAGGAAGAAAGACCCGACAGAAATCTTCAATTTCTGTGATGCCTATAACCAGCTTCCCAACCGGAAAGCCCTGGTCGTTGTCCCAACAAGTTACAACCACGTCTTTGAAGATGAACTTGCGAAGCATGGTGTCAACGTTGTCATCTATGCCAACCAGCTGCTGAGGGCAGCCTATCCAGCGATGAAAGCCGTTGCGGAAAGCATCCTGACCAACCACCGCAGCTTGGAATGTGACCAGCAGCTGATGAAAGTCAACGAAATCCTAGACCTGATACCAGGGACACGGTAATTATGGATGCAAAGAATCTGGTTGACAGGTTGGTTGCTAATGGCGCGGGGCTGTTTACAGGGGTTCCTGACTCCCTGCTGTCCAAATTCAGCGCCTGTGTGATGTTGCAGCCCGGCTTACGGCATCTTGTTGCTGCTAACGAAGGGAACGCCATCGGATTGGCGATAGGGGACTACTTGTCAACCGGTAAACCCAGTGTGGTCTACATGCAGAATTCCGGACTTGGCAATACCGTCAATCCCATAACCTCCTTGGCTGACCCTCTGGTCTATGGCATTCCCATGTTCCTGGTCATTGGCTGGCGGGGGGAACCTGATGTCAAGGATGAACCACAACACATCAAGCAGGGGGCTGTCACCCTGGGGCAGCTTGATGTCCTGGATATTCCTTATGCCATCCTTTCCAACGGAGACCCATCATTGGATACCGTAGACAGTCTATGGCAGACCATGCTGTCCCGGAAAGGACCAGTGGCACTGGTTGTCCGTAAAGATGCCCTGGCAGGGGATTATCCTGTCCTGAAAAAAGACAATGGCAGTCACCTGTCCCGTGAAAAGGCGATAGAACTGATAACAGGCAACTTTACGGAAAACGCAGTCTACGTCGCTACAACCGGCAAGGCAGGTCGTGAGCTGTATGAAATCCGTGAACGGCAGGGTGAAAAACAAAGGGACGTCCTGACAGTCTGCGGTATGGTGCATGCTTCATCCATAGCCTTGGGCATTGCATTGAACCAGCCAGACCGTTGGAC
>JBJEXA010000020.1:0-4610 GCA_051885335.1 Oxalobacter sp.
AAGCCTGTACATCATTGAGGAGCTGATCCGTGCCGGTTATGAGGGGAAACTAATCAGCCTCAAGGGAGGTATCAATGGATGGGCGAGGGATGTTGACCCGTCTATCCCGCTTTATTGAGGAAGTAAGAAAACAATTTGACAAAATTTGATAACTTTTTGAATAAAAGGAGATGAAATGGCAGATGAAAATGTATTGAATGCGCTTGGCGAAAAAGCCGCCTACCAGTTGGCGGATGTTGCCAAGACAACAGCGCAGTATCAGGAAATTTCTCCACGATGGCTGACTCGCCTGCTGGATTGGAAAGGTTTGGATTCCGGTATTTTCCGGTTGAACAAAGTGGTAGATGACAATGCACCGTTGGAAATCCTGTGCAGTCAGTTCCGTAAAAACAGCGATATTCCACAGACATTCATCAATTACGAGGAAAATCCACGTGAATATCACCTGAATTCGATATCCGCCATCATCAATATCGATACTCGGGTGTCTGATGTTTACAGCAAGCCTTTTAATCAGATCAAGGAACAGCTCCGTCTGGCGATTGAAAGTGTTCGTGAACGTCAGGAAGGCCAGTTGATCAACAATGGTGATTATGGGTTGTTGAACAATATTGCCGATTCCCAGAAGGTGCAGTCCCGTACGGGATTCCCGACACCGGATGATTTTGACGAACTGATTTCCAAGGTCTGGAAAGAGCCTTCATTCTTTCTGGCTCATCCAAGGGCTATTGCTGCATTTGGTCGTGAATGCACCCGCCGTGGCGTTCCGCCACCAACCACCAACCTGTTTGGATCCAATTTCCTGACATGGCGTGGCATTCCGATTGTGCCGACCAACAAACTGTTTGTGGATGGTGTCCGTGATCCGAAAGGTAAAGCAGGCAAGACCAATATCCTGCTGATTCGTACTGGTGAGGATAAACGGGGTGTTATCGGTCTTTATCAGAACAATCTGCCGAATGAACAGGGACGGGGTCTTTCTGTCAAGTTCAGGGGCATCAATGATAAAGGCGTTGCTTCTTACCTGCTGTCCGTCTATTGCTCTGCCGCAATCCTTGCTGATGATGCGATTGCTGTCTTAGAAGACGTTGATGTAGGCAACTATTATGACTATAAGTAATCAGAATACCATTTCTGGGATTTCCGATATTGACGATATCCTGTTGCAGGAAATCATCAATCAGGCTCAGGCTTATTTTCCTGAGTTCAATGTCCAACGTTGTGCACAGCGGTTGGAGAACATCAGTCAGGCTGGGCTGACGGCTGGCGCTGCTGAGACTGCTCTCAATGATGGACTGGATGTTTTCCGGACAGAATTTCCTGCGGGTTCCAGTTATGCATCGTACCAGCAGGTCATTGATGAACTGACATCGGAGGCGGCCCAGTCAGTTGGACTGCCCCAGGGATATCCGGGACAGCCCAGACAGTCCGTTGACCTGCTTGATTATAGGAACCAGTCTGGATATAGGCCTGTTGTCCAATCGGTTTCAGTCGGAGAGGTTTCTTCTGCTGTCCAGCAGATGCAGCCTGTAGCAGGTTCTTCTTCGGTGATTGTACCGTTTGATATCCAGAAAGTGCGTGCAGATTTCCCAATCCTGGCTGAAAAGGTGAATGGCGGGCAGAATCTTGTCTGGCTGGACAATTCTGCGACCACCCAACGGCCGAAGGCGGTCATAGACCGGATCAGCCATTATTACCTGCATGAAAATTCCAATGTCCATCGGGCAGCGCATGAACTGGCGGCGCGGTCAACGGATGCCTATGAGGCGGCAAGGCAGAAAATCGCTGATTACCTGCATGCGCCGTTTTCCTCAAACATTGTTTTTGTGCGGGGAACCACAGAAGGCATCAATCTTGTCGCACAGAGTTATGTCCATCCATTGCTGGAACCAGGGGATGAGATCATCTTGTCTTTGCTGGAACATCATGCCAATATCGTGCCATGGCAGCAGATTGCTGCTGAAACCGGGGCGGTCATCAAGGTGGTTCCTGTCGATGACAGTGGTCAGTTGATCCTTTCGGAATACCGGCGGCTGTTCAGTCCCCGTACCCGGTTCGTGTCGATTACCCATGTCTCCAATGCATTGGGAACCATCACGCCGGTTGCAGAGCTGGTACGGATTGCCCATCAGCATGGTGTCCGTATCCTGATTGATGGTGCGCAGTCAGCTTCCCATATTCCTGTGGATGTCCAGATGCTTGATGTGGATTTCTTTGTCTTTTCCGGACATAAGATATTCGGACCGACTGGGATCGGGGCTGTTTACGGCAAAGCGGATGCCTTGGAAGAAGCCAAGCCTTATCAGGGTGGTGGCAATATGATTGCCGATGTCACTTTTGATCGGACGCTTTACCAACCTGCCCCTGCGAAATTCGAGGCAGGTACCGGCAACATTGCCGATGCCGTAGGTCTGGGGGCTGCATTGGATTATGTCAACAGTATCGGTATCCAGCATATCAACAAGTATGAGCATGACCTGCTGCAGTATGCCATCAAGGAACTTGACCGTATCTCCGGGCTTCATCTGATTGGACGGGCGAAGGAAAAGACCAGTGTGCTTTCCTTTGTGCTCGATGGTCATGATGTCCCTGAAATCGGCCAGCATCTCAGCCAGCATGGGATTGCTGTGCGGGCAGGGCATCACTGCGCCCAGCCTATCCTGCGCCACTATGGACTGGAAGCGACAGTACGGCCTTCTTTGGCGTTTTACAACACGCCAGAAGAAATCGAGTATCTGGTCAAGGTGATACGCAAACTGTGTTGATGAACAAGACTGTTGGCAGGTTCTTCCATCTGAACCTGTCCACAGTTGAACTTTCTGGAGTATGGCTATGGATGAAACCAGTTTGCAGAAACAGCAGGCGCTTTCAGCCTTGAAGATGGATTTTGCATCCGTGACATCAAACGGATTATGGAACCATGTGGTCAGGCCGGAACGTGATGCGTTGATTGATATCATCAAACAGATCCGTCAGCTTTTCTTCCCCCAACAGCTTTGGACATCAAGTCGAGAACCAGGACATTTTGACCTTTTTGCTGAAAAATTGTTTGTTTCAATCAGTACACAGCTCCGTTATGCGCTTCAATTCTTGCCGGAAAACGAAAACCGTTCATGGAAAGACCTGCTGTCTGAAGCCAATCAGCTGACAGCGCGGTTTCTGGACAGGATTCCTGCGATTCGTTTGGAATTGATGACGGATGCACAGGCCGCCTATGAAGGTGATCCGGCTGCTTTCAACATTGAAGAGATTGTGCTTTGTTATCCGGGATTCTTTGCCATTACTGTTTACCGGATTGCGCATGAATTCCATAAGCTAAAAGTCCCGCTCATTCCGCGGATGCTGACAGAATATGCCCATGCAGTCACGGGCATTGATATCCATCCGGGTGCGAAGATCGGTGGTGAGTTTTTCATCGATCATGGAACTGGGGTTGTCATCGGTGAGACAACGACCATCGGCAAACGGGTCAAAATCTATCAGGGTGTGACATTGGGTGCGAAAGTAACGCATGGTGGTCTTAAGAACACCAAGCGCCATCCGTCCATCAAGGATAATGTCACCATCTATTCAGGAGCATCCATCTTGGGTGGCGATACAGTCATCGGTGATGGTGTGACAGTTGGCGGCAATGTTTTCCTGACAAAATCTGTGGATTCATCGGCAGGTGTCGTCAGGAAAAGCCAGTAAAGGCAGAAATCGATTATTTTCTTACAGGAGAAACAGGATTGACGTTTAATGATCATATTCCTATAATTTTGGTAGGAATAATACGGAAAAAGTGACGGGGACAATCACCAATTCTGCGGATGTCTGTCAAGTATCGCATCTTTGGGATTCTGTCCAGGAATCAATGGTTGGGAATGGTTAGGAGGGTTCCTTTCGATTCTTCCTGCTGGACGGTATCCCACGGCTTTCAAAAGCTTTCACTTATCTATTAAAAAAGGAAAAAAGGAATGAAAAGATACCTCATGTATTTTGTGTTGGCGTTGACGGTGTTTCTGGCTGCATGCAGCAGCAAAGGTACCAGTCCTTATCAGCTGAAGATTGCTTATGTGCCGCATCTCTGCCATGTTGCTATGCATGTTGCGGTTGAAAAGGGGGTCTTTGAAGCGGAAGGCATCAAGCCGGAAATGGTCCAGATTGATTCCGGGCATGTACAGGAAGCACTTGGTTCCGGTCAGCTGGATGTTGGTGCTGGTCTTGTCAGCAAGTTCCTGCAGCCGATTGAAAACGGTCTTCCTGTCAAGTTCGTTGCCGGGCTGCACACAGGGTGTATCAAGGTCCTGACCAAGAAAGATTCCGGTATTGCTTCGCTGAAGGATTTGAAGGGAAAACGTATCGGTGTTCCAGGATTGGCTGATGCAACGACTTATCTGCTGAAGCGGGCGTTGATTCATCAGGATATCCGTGTTGATGAAAAAAATCCGGAAGTTGAGTTTGTCGTCTTCTCAAGGAATGACCTGCCTCAGGCGCTTGAAAAAGGTGCGGTAGATGTCATTGCGTTGGTTGATCCGGTTGCCTCGATTGCTGAAAAGGAATATGACCTTCAAGTCCTGCTTGACAGTGGTAAAACGGCTCCTTATGACAAAGAATACTGCTGCGCTGTC
>JBJEXA010000021.1:0-4587 GCA_051885335.1 Oxalobacter sp.
ATCCCTGGCATCATACCTTTCAGCCCCCGCAACATTTTCATCATGCCTCCACTTTTCATTTTTTTCATCATGGATTGAACTTGGTCAAACTGTTTTAATAGGCGATTGACTTCCTGTACCTGTACCCCAGCACCTGCTGCAATACGGCGTTTCCTAGATGCTTTAATCAGTTCTGGTTTTGCCCTTTCCTGTGGTGTCATGGAATTGATGATTCCTGTCATCCGAGTCACCCCTTGATTGGCTTTTTCAAAATTGGCCCCCTGAGCAGCCATCCGGAGATGAGCTGGCAGTTTGTCCATCATATTTGCCATCCCACCCATGTTTTTCATCTGGACCAGTTGAGCCTGAAAATCATTGAGATCGAAACGTGCGCCAGATTTGAGCTTCCTTTCAAGAACCTGTGCTGCCTGAATATCCACTGCCTTGCGTGCTTCTTCAACCAAGGCCACGATATCGCCCATGCCCAGTACCCTGTCTGCCATGCGGCGTGGATTGAACGGTTCAAGACCATCCAGTTTTTCAGAAACACCGACAAACTTGATTGGTTTGCCAGTAATCTGACGGACAGACAGTGCAGCACCACCACGGGCATCACCATCCAGCTTGGTCAGGACAATACCTGTCAATGGCAGGGTGTCATCGAAAGTCTTAGCCACATTGATAGCATCCTGACCTGACATGGCATCCACAACGAATAGGGTTTCGATGGGATTCAACGCCTGATGCAGTTCTGAAATCTCACGCATCATCTGCTCATCAATCCCAAGGCGCCCTGCTGTATCAACAATCAGGACATCGTGATAATGGCGTTTTGCATGATCAACAGCAGCGCGTGCAATTTCAACGGGGGTCTGACTGGTCTCTATGCCGAAAAAATCAGCACCACACTGAGCAGCCACCATTTCAAGCTGTTTGATTGCGGCTGGCCGGTAAACATCGGCTGACACTGTGAGAACTTTCTTTTTCAACTGCTTCTGCAGGTAAGAAGCCAGCTTGCCAACCGTGGTGGTTTTACCGACACCTTGTAAACCGGTCATCAGGATGATTGCCGGTGGCTGGGTCGCAAAATTGAGTTCAGACGCCTTCGGGCCAAGGTCAGCCCCCATGATGGAAGCCAATTCTTCTTGGACAACACCGACCAGAGCTTGCCCCGGCGTCAGGGATTCGATGACTTCTTTGCCCATTGCCTTTTCACGGACATTCTTGATGAAAGTCCGTACAACCGGCAACGCAACATCGGCTTCTATCAGGGCAAGACGGACTTCTCGCAGCATTTCTGCTGTATTGGATTCAGTCAGCCGGGCTTCCCCTTTCAGGGTTTTAACAACTTTAGCAAGTCGTTGAGTCAGGTTATCAAGCATGTCTGCTCCGAGTAATGGATTGGAAAGTGTTGCGGATGTATCTTTTTCTATTTTACAATGTTTTTTTACTCTGATCCTGAGCACCATTTCAGTGCACCTTTTTTCTGAGAGAAAGTGAACCCGCCTTATGACATCTGATATTGCTATTGCCCAGAATGCAAAAATGCTCCGTATCACTGAAGTTGCAAAGCGTTACGATATCGACGAGGAATTTACTGAACCTTATGGGCATTACAAAGCCAAAATCAACCTGGATTTCCTTGAAACACTGAAAGACAAGCCAGATGGCAAGTTGATTATGGTCACTGCCATCAGTCCAACACCTGCAGGTGAAGGCAAAACCACAACATCCATTGGTTTGGGCGATGCACTCAACCGTCTTGGCAAAAAGACCATCATCTGTTTGCGTGAACCATCAATGGGTCCCGTTTTCGGGATGAAAGGCGGTGCTGCCGGCGGGGGTTATTCACAGGTCGTGCCTATGGAAGACATCAACCTGCATTTCACAGGCGACATCAGTGCGGTTTCCCTTGCAAACAATCTGCTGTCAGCATTGATTGACAACCATATCCACCAAGGCAATGCACTGGGTATTGATGCGCGCCGTATTGTATGGAAACGCGTTGTTGATATGAATGACCGCTCCCTGCGCAACATCACTGTTGGACTTGGAGGACCTGGAAACGGCTACCCACGTTCAGATGGCTTTGATATCGCTGTCGCCTCTGAAGTCATGGCTATCTTCTGTCTTGCCAACAACCTGCAGGATCTGAAAGAACGTCTAGGCAATATTGTTGTCGCATATACCCGTGACCGAAAGCCAGTCCGTGCCAATGACCTGAAGGCCCATGGCGCAATGGCTGCCCTGCTGAAAGATGCCATCAAGCCCAACATGGTCCAGACGCTTGAAAACAACTTAGCCTTCATCCACGGAGGACCATTCGCAAATATTGCAACAGGCTGCAATTCTGTCATTGCAACAAAATCTGCCTTGAAACTGGCTGATTACGTCGTGACAGAAAGCGGTTTCGGAGCTGACCTTGGTGCAGAGAAATTCGTAGATATTGTCTGCCGTAAATCTGGCTTGCGCCCAGACTGCGCCGTCTTGGTTGTAACCATCCGTGCACTGAAATACCATGGCGGTGTCAATCTCCCCGACCTAGGCAAGGAAAACCTAGAAGCCCTTGAAAAAGGGATTCCCCATCTGGAACGCCACATCCACAACATCCGGGAGCACTATGGCTTGCCCTGTGTTATCTGTGTCAACCATTTCACACTTGACACAGATGCAGAAATCCAGTTGCTGAAAGACAGGATGGCATCCCAAGGAACACCGATTGTCGTCTCCAAACATTGGAGCCAAGGTGGAAAAGGCGCTGAAGAGCTGGCTCAGGCTGTAATCGACATGATCGACACAACACCAAGCAACTTCAGATTCGTTTACGATGAAAACATGTCCATCTGGGACAAAATGAAAACACTGGCAACAAAACTGTATGGCGCCAAAGATATCGTTGCTGACAGTAACGTCAAGGAACAGATCAGGAAACTGGAAGAAGATGGTTATGGGAAATACCCGCTCTGTGTTGCAAAGACACAGTATTCCTTCTCTACAGACAGGGCATTGCGGGGAGCACCAACAGACCACCTGGTCAATATCCGCGAAGTCCGGATTGCGGCTGGTGCCGAATTCATCGTCGTTTATTGCGGTGATGTCATGACTATGCCTGGTTTACCCAAAGTCCCATCATCGAACAATATTGATATTGATGCAGACGGACGCATCATCGGTCTGTTCTAATTTTGCAGATGAATCCAGTCCCTAAAGCTGGATTCAGGCTTTTTTACCGAGTTTTTTTGCAAACAGCGTCTTACTCGGTTATATTTAGGTTTTCAGACAAGAATGTTGATGTGCAGTTCTGTTGCCATTGACTTGGTTGCCCTCTGACCGTTGTTTAACAGACAGCGTTCTGGTTTTGCTACCGGCAAGAGCCTGTAATGATGGGCATTGTTTCCTCTTATATAGAGGATGACATACGGACAAGAAATAAGTGGATATGCCAATGGCCGATCTGGTCGGGCAAAAGCGGAAATTAAAAGGGAAAGAGAAAAACATGAAAATTACGATTATCGGCGCCGGAGCAATCGGTGGCTATGTCGGTGTTAAGCTGGCTCTTGCCGGTGAAGATGTCACCTTTATCGTACGCGGTAAGAATCTTGAAGCCATCAAGAACAATGGCATGAAACTCATTATGAATGATGGGACAGAACTGGTTGCAGACAATGTTAAGGCAACCAACAATTATGATGAAGTCGGTCCACAGGATATGGTCATCATTGCACTGAAAGCCCATCAGGTTGATGCTGTCGCCAACGATGTTCCTAAACTCTTTGGACCAGATACTGTTGTTGTCACCATGCAGAACGGTATTCCATTCTGGTACTTCCACAAACATGGCGGTCCTTATGAAGGCAAACGTGTTGAAACAGTTGACCCAACAGGTCTGTGTGCTGAAAAAATCCCTGCTGAACGTATCTTGGGCTGTGTGGTTTACCCTGCTTCTGCCCTGATTGCCCCGGGTGTCGTCAAACACATCGAAGGGGATCGTTTCCCAATCGGCGAATTGGATGGTAGCACCACTGAACGCGCACAGAAAGTCTCTGAAACCTTCATCAAGGCAGGCTTCAAGTCACCGATTCTAGAAAATGTCCGTGCCGAAATCTGGCTGAAGCTGTGGGGTAACCTGAGTTTCAATCCAATCAGTTCCCTCTCCCACGCAACATTGGTTGATATCTGTCAGTATCCGCTGACCCGTGATCTTGCCGCAAACATGATGACCGAAGCACAGACCATTGCAAACAAGCTGAACATCACTTTCCGTGTTCCGCTCGAAAAACGTATCCGTGGCGCAGAAAAGGTCGGTAAACACAAAACTTCCATGTTGCAGGACATTGAAGCAGGCCGTGCGCCTGAGATTGACGCATTGGTTGGTTCCGTTGTTGAACTTGGGCGTATTACTGGCACTGATACACCATATATCAACGCAGTCTTTGCATTGGTCAAACTGCTTGCGAAGACTATGGAAGAAGAACACGGCAAAGTCAGAATGGAATCCGTCTGATTATTATTGCCCTTTTCAGTGACCTGCTTTCCATAGATAGTGGGTCACTGAAAAAAAGAGTTCCAAAACAGTGCGAAATGGTACAAAATAAAAGTTTGGAACTT
>JBJEXA010000022.1:0-4568 GCA_051885335.1 Oxalobacter sp.
GGTTCCACGCTTGCAACACAGGCGGCACTTGAAGGGGTTGCTTTTGCAGAAAAGGTTGGGGCGGAGCTTGTCAGTGTTTATGTTATGCCTGAACGGCCAGTCTTGCAGTTTGATACACTTTGTCCTTCCAAAGAAGAATATGACGGTATTGTCAGAAAGGCTGCTGAAAAAGCTGCTGCACCAATTCGTGATGCAGCATCAGCAGCGGGTCTGAAACTGACGGAACGTTCATGTAGTGCGGTTTCTGTTGCTAAAAGTATTGTGGCTGTTGCGACAGACAGCGGCTGTGATCTGATTTACATGGCATCCCGAGGTCATTCAGGGTGGGATAAATTCTTTCTCGGCAGTACAGCCTCAGCAGTGATTGCTGAAAGTCCGATTCCCGTCTTGATTTATAAGGTCAATGAAAAACAGCTGCCAACCAATTACTGGGAATATGCAACACCAGTCGGTTGATTGGTCAATGACAGTTTACATATAGCCATCAACTACTCTCTCCTGTTTTATCGGCTGTGCCAGACAGTCGGTTCAACAGTCATCTGAACCCATCAGCAATGATGGGTTTGTTTTCTGCTAAACAGGAAACGGTCAGTCTGTTTTTGTTTTTTCGTGGATTTCTTTCAGGTACTGGCGTGTCTGCCGCCATTTTTCCGGTATCTCTTCAAAAGTCATAGTCTGTGGTACCGTTGTTGTCCCTGCTTTTTTCGCAGTCGTGTAGAACCAGCACTTGTAGTTCAGGATATCAAGCGTTTTCTGTAATTCAGCAATCTGTGAATGCACTGCTTCACGCCGTCGCTCAAACATGGCAAGCCGTGCCTCAATGGTACTGTCACCGGCTTGGACCATATCAATGAATTGTTTGATGTCTTTCAGGGACATACCTGTTTTTTTCAGACAGTCGATGATCCGGAGCCATTCGATGTCTGAGTCTTTGAAGACGCGCATACCTCCAGCCGTACGTTCAATGACAGGAAGCAACCCTTCCTTATCGTAATAACGCAGGGTAGAGGGGGTGACACCGATGAGGTGGGCCATTTCTCGGATGGAGTAAGGCATGGATACCTCCTTAGGTAAATAAACAGCATTCTACACTTGACTTAAAGGTAACTTTAACTTTTATGATGATGAATAAAGGCAAAGCCCTTTACCGCATCGGGAATACGATGTCTGTCAGGACTGTTGCATTCCGGAAATCTGATAAAAAAGGAGAAACATTATGAGAACAATCGGTTACGCTGCCAACGCCAAAGCATCCCCGCTCAAGCCCCATGTCTTTGAACGCCGGGAACTCCGTCCCAATGATGTCTGCATGGAAGTCCTCTATTGTGGTATATGCCATTCCGATATGCATATGGTCAATGATGACTGGGGCATGGCGGTCTATCCTGTCATGCCAGGACATGAAATCATCGGTAAGGTCACCACTGTTGGACCGGATGTGAAGAAATACAAGGTCGGTGATCATGTTGCGGTTGGCTGTATGGTGGACAGCTGTATGACATGTGACCAGTGCCTGAAAGGGGAGGAACAGTTCTGCCGGAACATGGCGACATGGACTTATTGCGGCTGTGACCGGATTGATGGCAGTAATACCATGGGTGGTTATTCCAAGCATCTTGTTGTACGGGAAGAGTTTGCCTTGAAGGTGCCGGATGGTCTTGACCTTTCCAAGGCAGCCCCTTTGCTCTGTGCCGGCATTACTACCTATTCCCCACTGCGTACCTGGCAGGTTGGTCCGGGATCCCGTGTCGGGGTGGTTGGTCTCGGTGGTTTGGGACATATGGCAGTCAAACTCGCTGTCGCAATGGGTGCTGATGTTACCGTTATCAGCCGTTCTGCCTCACGGCAAGCTGAGGCTAAACGGTTAGGTGCAGACCGTCTGTTGGTTTCTACCGACAAGGCGGCGATGGAACAGGCACTCAACAGTCTTGATCTTATTATTGACACAGTTCCTGTCAAGCATGATATCAACCCATATATCCCGTTGCTTGATATCGACGGGACAATCTGTTTGGTTGGACAGATTGGACCGGAACCGGAATTCGATTCCGCACCATTGCTGTTCGGTCGCCGTCGTATCGCTGGTTCTCCGATTGGCGGTATCGCTGAAACGCAGGAAATGCTGAATTTCTGCGCCAAGAAGAATATCTTGCCAGATTGCGAAATGATCAGTATCCAAGATATCAATGACGCTTATGCCCGCTTGGCGAAATCTGATGTCAAATACCGCTTTGTCATTGATATGGCTTCTCTTAAAGTAGAATAATCCATCATAAGATGGTGCCATCCAAAGGAGATAGGATATGCAGAAACGCAGACTCGGCAAAAACGGACCAGAAGTCTCTGCTTTAGGTTATGGCTGTATGGGATGTACGCCTTCCTATGGCCACAATCCGGATGATGGGGAAATGATCCAGCTCATCCGCAAGGCAGTTGAGTTGGGCGTTACATTCTTTGACACAGCGGAAGTCTATGGACCGTTAGTTAATGAAGAACTGGTCGGCAAGGCACTTGCCCCTTACCAAGGCAAAGTTGTCGTTGCCACTAAATTCGGTTTTGAGCCAGACCCAGCGAATGATGGCAGATGGCTGAAGCTCAACAGCCGTCCTGAACATATCAGATCAGTCGCTGATGCTTCCCTGAGACGGCTGGGTGTTGATGCCATTGACATTTTTTATCAGCATCGGATGGATCCCAGTGTTCCTGCTGAAGATGTTGCGGGTGCGGTCGCAGACCTTATCAAAGCAGGCAAGGTCCGCTATTTCGGACTGTCTGAACCCAGCATTGATTATGTCCGCAGGGCGCATGCAACCTGTCCGGTCACAGTTCTTCAGAACGAGTATTCCCTCTGGTGGCGCAAACCGGAACAGGGGATGCTGGCATTGTTGGAAGAATTGGGTATCGGGCTGGTGTCTTACAGTCCATTGGGCAGAGGGTTCCTGACTGGCGCAATCACACTGAAGACACAGTTTGGTTCGAATGACTTCCGTGCCACGATGCCACGCTTCACGCAGGAAGCTATCAAGACCAATACGGCAATGGTATCACTGCTGCTGGAAATTGCACGGGCGAAAGGAGCAACACCTGCCCAGATTGCCTTGGCATGGCTGCTGAAGCAGAAACCATGGATTGTCCCGATTCCCGGCACGACAAAGCTGGAACGCCTTCAGGAGAATCTGGCTTCACTGGATGTCGTTCTGACGCAGGAAGACTTGGTTCAGTTGGATGAAGCAGCAGGCAAAGTCGTCGGCGCGCGTTATTCCGGCATCTCTGCGAAATGGGTCGGTGAGGGCGAATGAGCCACCGATAGCGTATCAATCAGTCCTTTCCTGTCTAAAACGGGGAAGGGCTGCCGGTGCAGATCATCCGGTAAATCAACCCCGACACACCATAGGGTTCGATGGGTTCCCATTCCAATGTCTTGACTTTCATATGGTCAATCATCTTTTTGCCCTTGAAAGCAGTCATGGTTTTCACGGCTGAGCGACGGGCATGGCAGTCGTAGATTTCACGGTTGATGCCATGTGTGAAGCGGGTTGCCACAGCAGGGATTACTTTCGTCCGGATCTCGGTCATCATGCCCTGTTTCATGATGCTGTCCATATCAACATAAACCGTCATCATCTCGTTGTAACCGGCTTTCTGCCAGTTTTCTGCTGTTGCCGGTAGGGCAACACCAAGCGTCATCAGCAGGATTGATAAGAATTGAATGGTCTTTTTCATAAATGGCATCATTTCAATTTCAAAGCTTCTTGAACAGACATCGTTTCCGCCTTTGCCAGTCCGGCCTCAGGCAGTTTGGCTTTCAGTGGTGCCACAACCACAACTGCTTCCGGTTTGACAGCAACAGCGGCTTTTGCCAACACATAGGCTGCGATAGCATTCTGTCTGACACCACGTCCGAGATCGAAAGCCTCTGCCATCGCAACCAGTCCTTTGGCATTGCCTCCCAATGCCGCCTGCCGATACCAATAAATTGCTTCTTGGTCATCTTGGCGGACACCTTTACCGTTCGCATACAGATATCCCAGTTGGAACTGGCATTCTGAATCACCGGCATGCGCCCTTTTATCCAGTTCCTGCAGGATATTGATAGTTGTTATCTTTGACTGTGCCATAGCAGATGACTTGGTTTCCGTATCAATGGGAACAGTGCTTGAACGGGTATCAGGAATGGTATGGTGTTGTCCTTCGATGGGTGGTGGCAGCAGTAAGGTTTCATCTACGGCTGGCGGTTCAGCAATGGACGCATCATCTGCCAGGGCAGGCAGCCCCCAGACACAGCAGCCTGCCAAGATCAGACAGAAAAGTCTTTTATCCTTCATCAGGCACCTCATTTCCCCAGATTGCCATCAGCAGGTGGCGTGGTAGGCAGGTTCTCAAATTCCGGTGAAGGATTCACCGGCAGCAGGTTCAGTACCGGTTTTGCTGCCAGAACTTCTTCAGCAGACAGGTTCAAGCGTTTACCCACGGTTTCTGCAATCACTGCTTGGCTGACACGCCCCTTTGCGGTCAACTGTTCTGCCACCTCGTGCCAGGTTAGTGCCACCTGCTTGGTGGTGTCAGAA
>JBJEXA010000023.1:0-4529 GCA_051885335.1 Oxalobacter sp.
TAGCACGTGAGATTTTCCGTAAAAAAGGCTATCAAGGTACTTCGATGAGCGAAATCACTGAGAAGGTGGGGGGATCCAAGGCAACCATTTATGGTTATTTTAAATCCAAGAAACTCCTCTTTGAGGCAGTGATGGGTACGGCGACACTGAAAAAACCCAAGCAGATAATCCTTGCATCAGATAGCCCTATACCGATTATCCCGATGGAAAACCATCGGCAGATGATGCTGATTTTCCAGGAAATGCTGAACTCAACGGATGATATGAAGACAACCCTTTACCGTTTCAGCAGGCATTTCATATCAACAATCTGTCAACCGGAGTTTCTGGAAATCTATCGGCTTGCTGTTGAAAGTGCTGCCAGGTCGGAAATCGGTATGCGTTTCTTTGAAGCGGTTTCCATGCACATCATTGGAAATATTCAGGACTATTTCTGGAAGTGCAGGGATAAAGGTGAACTTCGGCTGAAAGAGAAGGATATTGAGATAGCTGCCAGGCATTTCCTGAGCCTCATCCGGGGACCTGTATTTGAACGCCATCTTTTCTGTTATGGCAAACCGATGCTGAGTTCAGAAATCCGTCAGAAGACCCGTCAGTCAGTCGATGCTTTCCTGAAAATATATGGCGTTGCGGAGAAAGATGCATAATCGGCATCACAATCTTCTTGGCACATGAGCACATCATCGGTACCTTGAAACAGGAGTTTCTGATGGTGATGGCTGTACTTGTCAAGATAGCCGATTTGCTCAGCAGGTATATGGGGCCTGCCATCCTTGTGATGGCAGGTTTTGCGCTTTTTTGTCCTGATGCCTGTTTATGGTTGCAGGTTGCCTGGGTTGCACCATTGCTCATGCTCGTCATGTTTGGTATGGGACTCACCCTCAAGCCTGATGATTTCAGGATACTGTTGTTACGTCCAAGAGATATCATAATCGGCTGTATTGCCCAGTTTACCATCATGCCTTTACTGGCTTATGCGTTGAGCTGCCTGTTCCAGTTGGATGAGGCATTGATGGCGGGCGTTATACTGGTCGGTGCCTGTCCTGGCGGTACCGCCAGCAATGTCATCACCTATCTGGCAAAAGGTGATGTGGCATTGTCTGTCGGTATTACCAGCATCAATACAGTCATTGCACCCTTGCTGACCCCATTCATTACATGGCTGTTGCTCAGGACGAGCATCACCGTTGATTTTATGGCGTTGTTCATTTCCATCATCCAGATTGTGGTATTGCCTGTTGCTTTGGGATATCTCATCAACCGATGGTTTGGCAGGCAGGTAGAAAGGTTTATCGGGATATTGCCGGGTATTTCAGTGACAGCCATCGCCATGATTGTTGCCGCCATTGTTGCCCATAATGCCCAGAAAATACTGGATACAGGTATCATGTTGCTTGCTGTTGTTATCCTGCATAATCTTTCAGGATATGCCTGCGGCTATGGTGTTGGGTGGCTGTTGAAAATGCCCTTGCCAAGAATCAAGGCGCTGACCGTTGAAATCGGGATGCAGAATTCCGGTTTGGCATCCAGCCTCGCAAATGTGGCATTTCCAGGCCTGGCGATGGCAACAGTACCAGGAGCGCTTTTCTCGGTATGGCACAACATTTCCGGTGCTATGCTGGCGGGATTCTTCCGAAAGCGGGAAGAATCCCGGAAAATAAAGGTTGGCAGTAATCAATCTGGAGAAAGTCAGACATGAAAGGCGAAGAGGTTACCATCAAGATTGGAGCTTGGTTGATGGAACAGGCAGCAGGCAAGGGATCCGGCATTGCCTCTGATGTTGATCCGCGTGTCCATAGGAACATCAAAGCCATGAAGGCGGCAGAAGGGCAGACAGCTGAAATGGCAGAAAGCCAATGCAGTGCTTGTGCCAAAGCTTTGGGCTTGGAAGACGATACCGAATTCCAAGCACTTTTCAAAATCGTTCATCAGCTCTGGTCAACAGGACGTTTGGAGCTGATGATGGAGTACTGGGAAAACCGGAAAATGGTGGATGACTTGCATGCTTGATGGTGCCGAGCATAAGCAACAGGTCATCCTGACAAATGGACAAAGGTTCAACGGGTTCGAATAACGTAATCCTTCCGCGTGGTTGTCACTGCTTCCCAAATACCGGAAAATCCTTCATGCAGGATAAAACCGTCGCCTGCTTTCAGATGGTGTGGTTCACCGCCGTCTTTCGTGATTGATATTGATGCTTTGGCTGTTGCGCACAATACTTTCCTTGAAGGGGGCTGTCCATACAGGTGCATGATGGTGTAGATGCCGGTCTGCTCAAATGGGGGCACGTTGCGCTGTTGCCATGATTCCTGAGTGAATGCTTAGCAGTCTGTTTTTCTGATAAAAACAAAGTGATATTCCCTCAAAACCTGTCTAAAATGCAAGGAAAGTCTTTCTGATCTGTTCCCCCATCCCAACATATAGGTCATCATTATGAGAAAAGCGGAACTTCGGGATATCCCCCGTGTGGCTGAAATCCTGATTTTCACCAAACGGACAGCCTATCGTCCGATTTTTGAAAACGATGTCATTTCATTCAATGCCATGCAGGTCTGCAAGGAGGCGGAACGGCTCAAAAAGGCTCATGCGCTGGATGGTGTCTATGTCTATGATGACGGTATTATCAAAGGCATGCTCCGTCGGGAAATTGATGGCAGGATCATGCATCTTTATGAGCTTTTCATTGATCCGTTCTTCCAAAAAGAAGGCATTGGTCGGCAGATGCTGTCAGACCTGGTGCTGGAGGTCCGCCGCCGCCACTGTTTTGAGATTGATCTGTGGGTGATCGAGAAAAACATCGGCGCCAGGAAGTTCTATGAAAAACTCGGTTATGAATGGACAGGCAACCGGGAACCGATCACCGAGGTTGAACCAGCAGGGCTTTTCCGCCTGAAATACAGCCTGAAGCTTTGATACCTGGGCTGTGTTGATGGGCAGTTTCTGCATGGGATGGGTAAAGATAACTGAAATGTTCTTCTGATTTCCACAAGGTAGATGGTTTGATAGGATATCGACAGAAACCGATGTGGAGGTTATATGTCCATCCATGAGATCCAGCCTATCATCAATGCCAGTATTGTCAATCGTCCCATAAAGCTGTCTGGAAGTCCGGCGGATGTTTTATCGGAAAATGAAAAAACGGTTGCAGGTGAAGTCCCGTCTTTTGCGGTTTCTTGTGCTGCTGCTGAATATGTGGTTCCTTCACGGCTTACGTCCAATCAGATCAGTCAGGCACTTTACAGTTATGTTGCACAGTTTGATAGGCGGTCTGATGACCTGCTGGAACGGATGGTTGTCTTGCGCAGTGAATGTTTCTATGTTCCGTGCCATCTATATGAAGGAACCTATCTGGCTGACTGGCAGGTTCAGCTGGGGTATATACCATGGGTGACCTGTTGCGGGGAATCTTCAGATGACAATTTAATCTGGAATGATGAACAGGGCCAGGATTATGGTGAAATCAGCGTGCCTGTCTATGCAGGGAGCAGCCTGCCTGAGCAGGCAGTCCGATTACTGGCTGAATGTGAAGTCGGCCAGATGCTTGTGGACTTTGATGGCGTGCTTCCCGGTCAGTGCCATAGCGAGGACAAGAACAATCCAGCTGAACCAGAGGCGGTTTTCAGGAACAATGGCAGGAAACAGATCGCTTATGCTGTTGACTGTCAAATCAAGCAGCGTCATTCAGAAGGGAATTATCAGCGTGCATGGCATTGGCAGATAAACAGGATAGATTGTTCTGTCCGTAGAATATGGATGCCGATTGGCAAAGCCACTTTCAGATACAGGAGCCGGATTTACACGTTCTGGTGCAGTGGTATTGACAGTGACCATGTCAAATGTGATGAGTTACCGATGGGTTCAGGGCAGGTCAGGCAGATGGTGATGGGATGGATTCCGGCAGGAATTGCTTTGGCCGCCGCCATCTTGGGTTTTCTGGGGATGAGGGACCGGATGACCTTGGGATTTTTCTTGATACTGCTTGTGCCTTCATGGCTGTACAGTCTGTTCCGGTCTGCCAGTATTCAATCATACCGCAGGCAATGCCGGCAGTTTGTTGATGCCATTCAAAGCAGCATCAAGACAGGGGAATCATGCGATTGCATGGCACCACAACCGCGGCAACCGGCAAGACCGTTGATTGTCAGTCTGTTGCCGTATGACCGGATTGTACTGCCGGTATTGATGGTTACTGTCCTTGTAACGGCATTGGTTTTCCAGATGATGAACGGATGAAAAGTACAGAAACCCCGCTTAAGGTATCTGTTATCACTCCTTAATACCAGAAGTAATGTTGATCAATTGTCCTGCTCGACTTCTGCCAGCGCATGGCGCAAGCCATTAGACAACCCACGAGGTCCACGGACAGACCAAACGCCCAATGACCGCATCCGAGTCAGTGAGAATTCTCCCTGTGGATATGTCTGCAGTCGTTTAATGCGCATGACTTGAGTTATCGGCACACAGTCGTCCGGATTGTCATATGGGATATTCACGGCTGTTACCTTGCATCGGAAAAGAATTGAAGATAC
>JBJEXA010000024.1:0-4435 GCA_051885335.1 Oxalobacter sp.
TATCCTGATTCTGACACCACGTAATGCGAAAGAAGCTGACAAGGAAGAAGCCCGTAAGAAGGCGGAAGACATCTTGGCACAGGCACGGGCGAATCCAGCACACTTTGGAGAGCTGGCAAAGACCTATTCCCAAGATCCTGGTTCCGCAAAGAACGGGGGGGATTTGGGTTATTTTGCCCGTGGCAAGATGGTCAAAGAATTCAGTGACGCTGCTTTTGCCTTGCAGAAGGGGGATGTCAGCGATATTGTCCAGACAGAATATGGTTTCCATATCATTATGGTTACAGACATCAAGCCAGCTATACCAAAGACATTGGCACAGGTCCGCGAGTCTGTCATGCAGGAACTCAAACGGACTCAGGTTGCCAAGAAATATGCTGAAATGTCAGAAACATTCTCCAATATGGTTTATGAGAAATCTGACAGCTTGAAACCGGTTGCCGATGCGATGGGGCTGCAGATCCATACATTCAAAGACCTGCAGCGCGATCCTGATGCAGCTGCCAAGCAGAATCCGATGCTGGCCAATCCAACATTGCTTGAAAAGATTTTCTCGGATGACTGTGTCAAAGGAAAGCACAATACTGAGTCGGTTGAGATTGCTCCACAGGTGCTGGTATCTGCCCGTATCGCCCAGCATTATCCAGCTGCTTTGGTACCGTTTGAGAAAGTCCGGGCTGGCATTCAGACTGCTGTTGCCAACCAAAAAGCGATGGTATTGGCGAAAGCCGCTGGTGAGGCAGAACTGGCAAACCTGAAAGCAGGTGGCACTGCAACAGGTTTTTCAGCTCCGGAGAAAGTTTCCCGTCCAAAGATTGCACAGTCTGGCCGTCTTGATCTGGCACCAGTCATGAAGGTAGATGTTTCCAAGCTGCCAGCTTATATCGGTGCTGAACGGCCAGAAGAAGGTTATGTCATCTATAGGGTGACGAAAGTCATCATTCCAGAAAAGATTGATCCAAGGATGGAAGAAGCCATGAACCGTCAGATGACGGGTACTAACAGTGCAGAAGAACTCTACGCCTATGTTGAGTATCTGAGAAAACTGGCGGGTGTCGAATTCCTGATCAAGAAACCAGGTGAAGAAGACAAGAAATAACAGGATAGGGATTTTAAATGCCAGGCGAATTGATTACCGAGAATCCTTATCTGATGCATCTGGGCGCTGAGCTGCTGAAGATGGAAAACGGAGAGGCTCAGGTCGGCATCAGGCTGAAGCCAGAGCATGGCAATAGTTGGGCAGTCATGCATGGTGGCATCACGATGACCCTACTGGACTGCACGATGTCACGGGCGGCACGCTCACTGGTGCTGCCTGATGTGACTTCTGCGGCGACAGTCGAGATGAAAACCAGCTTTTTCCAACCGGGCGGCAAGGTTGGTCAGTATGTCATTGCCACCGGCAGGGTGCTTCATCGTTCCACTACTTTATATTACTGTGAAGCCGAGATTATGAATGGGGATGCGCTGGTTGCTAAAGCCATGGGCACCTTCAAGGTTTTCAAACGTAATGATATTGCCAAACGGATGCAGCTGACTGCCGCATCTTACCTGAATAAATAAACCGACCGGTTTCCCCTTGACAGGAAAGCGCTGTTGCCAGTCGGCATGCCAGGTTATGTCTGGCAAAGACTATTGATGTTTTTCAGAAGGATATACTTCACGCTGACTGACTTTGTTCTGTGCAGGGGCAGTATTGAAGAAGCGTCGGGTTTCTCTGTTGAAAGCGGGGCCAATCAGGTGCATCCCTGGCACCTGCTTGATAGCGCAAAGCAGGTAAACCGCACCGCAGTAAGGCCACCAGCGGTTGCCGACTTTTTCCATGAAGGCAAAGCGGTTCAGTCCTTTCCAAGTTTTACAGGGCGGGCAGTAACATCCAATGTAGCCTCGGCTTGTCTCAAAACCCAACAGAGCTAGCCAGTCTTTTAACCGTGGAAGGCTGATGAATGCTGCATCAACTGGCAGGAAATAGTTACCTGTCATCCGCCCCAAGCGTTGCTGGATACCCCAAAGGCTGGTCGGGTTGAAGCCACTGATAATAACCTGACCTTCAGGAATCAAGATCCGGTGGATTTCACGTAGCAGCTGATGCGGGGATTTTGCCAGATCAAAGGTATGAGGCAAGATTACCAGATCCATGGATTCGGTATCGAAGGGCAGTTGCTCATCGGTATGCACCAAAGAAACCGGTACAGAATGACCATTCAACCCTTTTTCTGCATTATGGTTATGTTGATGGGGTTCTACCATATCAGCAGCAGGAAGAAATGGATTTGAATACCAATGGTTGGTGATGCGGTTTTCTTTCAGGGTGTCCAGTTCAGTCAGTCCAATCTGGACGGCGTTGAATCCGAAAATATCCTCAGACAGTGTACGAAAATAGGTTTCTTCCCAACGTAGCATATATTGTCCGGTTGGTGAGACCAGCCAGTCATGCATTGTCTGGGTAGGTTTCATCAGGTCTCAACCTACGAAATTGTCTTTCCATTCACGGATTGCCGTGAAAGTTGCAACAGGTGTTTTTTCAGTCAGTTTTTCCAGTGCAATCATCCTGTCGATAACGGTTGCCTGATCTGCCCGCATAAAAGGATTTGTGGCTTTTTCTTCAGCAATTGTGGAAGGCAGGGTTGGTATGTATTTTCGGCGTTTTTCCATGCAGGCCTTGACCCGTTCAGGGATGGCAGAATTATCCGGTTCAACTTCTGCCGCGAATTTCAGGTTTGATATCGTGTATTCATGCCCAGCATAGACGAGTGTATCGTCTGGTAAGGAAGCGACTTTATTGATGGATTCAAACATCTGGGCAGGCGTACCCTCAAAAATCCGTCCGCAGCCTGCACCGAAAAGCAGGTCTCCGCAAAACAGCCATTTCTGGTTTTCTGCATAATAGGCGATATGTCCCAATGTATGTCCAGGAACATCGAAGACAGACAGTTGAAGACCATCTAAAGCATCGAATGTCACCACATCACCTTCTTTCAGCGGATGGGTAACGGTTGGAATGTCATCATTGGCAGGACCATAAACGGGTACGGTGGATTTTTTCAGCAGGTTGGCGACCCCACCGGTATGGTCATTGTGCTTATGGGTCAACAGGATGCCTGCGAGCTTCAGCTTACGCTGCTTGAAAGTATTCAGTACAGGTGTGGCATCACCAGGATCAACCAGTACGGCTTGTGAACCAGATTCAATCATCCAGATATAATTATCCCTGAATGCGCGGATAAAGCTGATTTTAGGTGTTGGCATGATTTCCTCCCGACGATAACCCTAAAGAGGCATTATAAACACAAACCCAACTGAACAGGCATAACAACTATGGCAGAACAGAAATTAGACGAGGTAACCATCTATACAGACGGCGCATGCAAGGGCAATCCTGGCATCGGTGGATGGGGAGCTTGGCTGACCTGCCGTGGCCATGAAAGGGAACTTTTTGGTGGAGAAAAGGAAACGACCAACAACCGCATGGAACTGACGGCGGTCATTCAGGCACTGAATGCGCTTAAACGTCCTTGTCACGTCAATCTGCATACCGATAGTCAATATGTCAAGAATGGTATTACCGAATGGATTCGGAACTGGAAAAAAAACAATTGGAAAACAGCCAATAAGAAACCTGTGAAGAATGCCGAGCTTTGGCAGGCTTTGGATGCAGCAGCCCAGCACCATCAGATTGACTGGCACTGGGTCAAGGGACATGCCGGGGATGAAGGCAATGAGAAAGCCGATATGCTGGCAAACAAGGGAAGTGAGAGCGTCAAATGACTGAGAAGGCTTATTCTGCCAGAACCGCCTCAAGGGCCTCCTGTTTTTCCATCCATTCTTCTTCGATGACAGAAAGCCGTTTTTTGCATTCGGCCTGTTGGGCGAGGATGGATTTCAGTTTGTCTTTATTGGCGAAGTCATAGAGTGTTGAATCGTTCATCTGACGGTCAATGACTGACAGGGTATTGTTCAACTGTTCCATTTCTTTCTCAAGTTGGGCAATCCGTTTTTCCAGTGGTTTTTTCAGGGCAGAAAGGCGCTGGCGTTCTTGGGCTTCCAGGCGTTTCTGTTCTTTGCGATCAATGGAAGAGCGTGATGCTTTGTCTGCACTGACGGATACGGTATCGGTTTCGGCCTGTTTCAGGCGGGTATCGAACAGCCAGTTGCGGTAATCTTCAAGATTACCGTCAAATTCTTTCAGTTGATGGTCAGCAACGATATAGAAGCGGTCAGTTGTGGCACGCAGCAGATGCCGGTCATGGGAAACCAGCAGCAGTGTTCCTTCATATTGGGCAAGAGCCTCTGTCAATGCTTCACGCATCGCCAGATCAAGATGGTTTGTCGGTTCATCAAGCAGCAGCAGGTTGGGACGTTGCCAGACAATGAGAGCCAGTGCCAGGCGGGCTTTTTCTCCGCCGGAAAAAGGTGCAACCGGACTGGTTGCCAT
>JBJEXA010000025.1:0-4375 GCA_051885335.1 Oxalobacter sp.
TTTTAAAGTAGCTAGAATGTCTGTTCTGCTTATGGTTATCTGATTTATTTTATCAGCCATAGAGGAGGGAGATAGCTGATTTTAAACAAAAAAATAGCCGCTGTTGAGCGGCCATTTTAGATTCGGATGGGGTGGAAGATGGGGCTCGAACCCACGACAACCGGAATCACAATCCGGGACTCTACCAACTGAGCTACTCCCACCATCTGAATGGATGGGAATCCATCCTAGAACAAAGAATTATACAAAGTCATTCTGAAAAAGGCAAGAATCTATTTCTTCAATAATATATTGGCAGTCTGTCGGTCTCTACTGATGCCGGGGAATCTTGACAGGGCCCAGATCAATCAAAAGATGAAACGGTGCTGTGCTGGCTGTATGAGCGATGGCACATCAGTTTCAAACAGTCGTTGGATCTTCAGGGTATTATCAGCCGTTTTTTCAATCAGTTCAGCCTGTGTCAATGAATCTGTCTTGTGGAAAACAATCATTCGGCCGTTGTCTGACAGCATGTCGGTGAATCTGTCAGGCAAAGTGTTGATGCCGCCAGAAAAGACAATGATATTGAATGGTTTTCCTGTCTGGTAAATATCCGTGGCAAAACCGTCTGCACAGATGACCTGGGCATTGTGGACAGCCTGTTGTTTCAGATGATACCGGGCGGTATCAGCCAGTAAAGGGTCGATTTCCAGTGTTGTGACATAACGGGTCAGCTGAGCCATCAATGCGGCAGAGAAACCAGTGCCTGTGCCGATTTCGAGCACAATGTCAGTCTTCCGAGGGGCAGCTGCCTGCAGGATTCTAGCATCAATCAATGGCGGGAACATCTGCTGACCATCAGGCAAAGGAATGGGTATCTCTGCATAAGCAAAACCTCGATAGGCTTCTGGGACAAAAGCCTGACGGTCAACCGCATCAAAGGCATCAAAAACCAGCGGCAGATGGATGCCTCCTGCCCGCAGTTGATTTTCAATCATGTTGTGATAAGCATCAAGCATGGTTTCCTGCTGAAAAAAACCCAAGTTTATTCTAGCAGACTTCTTATAGACCGTTCCTACCTTGGATATTCTGCTTGGAAAGTCAGGAACCGGTCACAAGTCTTGCGCCTAAGGCTTTGTAAATGGCGTTCTCTTCATTGATGGCCTTGTACTTGGTTTCAAGCAATGTCATCAATGATTGGTTCTCGGAACATCTTGCTTCCAGCCATTCTTTCAGTTCGTAGGAACCGACTTTATAGCGTTGGTGGTTGTATTGGCTGATTTTGACGTCGTTGCTGTATTTATCCTGCTGGATGCCGAGCTGGGAACGGGTCCGCTGATAGATGTAATAGTGAGTGTCCACTTCATTCAGAGCGGTGTTGATGGCAGAAGTCAGTTCAAGTTTTGCGTTTTCAAATTCTGCTTCAGACATGCGGATGTTCCAGCGTATCTTGTTCCATTGCAGGAACGGCAGGTTCAGGTCGACAGTTCCGCCCAGCATCGGTGCATTGAACATTGTCCGGGCACGGTTCGAGGAAACACCCAGGGTGCTGCCGATGGTGATGCTTGGATAGAGGTCTCCCTTTGCGGCTTCCCAGTCCAGGAATGCGGATTGGACACGGAATTCTGCGGCTTTCACGTCAGGGCGCATCCCCAGTGCAGCGATTGGGACGTTCAGGTCAACGTCTGTCAGTGGAATACCCATCAGGTCATCGTTAAGGACTGTCAATGGGTCTTCCGGACGCAGATTCAACAGGTTCCGGAGGGTCTGTTCGACCTGTTTGCGTTCAGCATCAAGGGAAGCCAGGCTGTTTTTGGAAGATAGCAGGGCTTTATCGGTATTCAGGGGTTCAGAGATATCGATTTTGCCGACCTGGTACTTGTTCTTGACGATGGTCAGAAGCCTGGAATAGAAGTCAATGTTCTGTTGGGTAATCTTGATGGCGTTGTTCAGATAGACCAGATGGAAGTAGCTGTCCACCACATTGTTGATCAGTGCCAGGCGGGCGGATTCTAGGTCAAGCTGGGTGGCTTTGTATTCCCATTCTTGGGCGGATGCTGTATCCCGCAGTCGGTGCCAGAGGTCGATTTCATAGCTGACACCCAGTTGGGCATTATAGTTATGGGTTGTCCGTCCTTCTTTCAGGTTTTTGTTGGCGCCTGCGCCAGCAGAACCATAGAATGAAGGGATTAGATCTTCGCCCAGAAGGTTGGCCAGGTAGAGGGCTTTGTTGACGTTGATGGCGCTTTTGCGCAGGTCAATGTTGTTGGCAAGCGCCTCATTGACCAATGTGTTCAATTTGCGGTCACCATAGATTTTCCACCATTCACGGTCAATTTGGTATTGTTCGGCGATTGCCTGCTGTGATATCAACCCGCTGTCAGGAATCTCTGCCGTTTTGGTGGCACAGCCTGCCAGTACTGCACAGAGCAGGATTATGAGAATCAGGCGTTTCTGTTGCATCGCATCTCCATCTTATAAATGTCAACAGCCATATTCAAAAAACACTGTATCCATCCGTTTTCAATCGCTGCTCAACGCATCGACAGGATTAAGTTTCGCCGCATTTTTGGCAGGAATATATCCGAAGACGATACCGATCAGGGTTGAGCAGAACAGGGCCAGCAGCACCGAAGCGGTGGAATACGACATGGTGAAGGTTTTGACGAACATTTTGAAGAAAACGCCGATGCCGAAGGCGAACAGGATACCCATGAATCCTCCGATGATGCAGATGAGCACCGCTTCAATCAGGAACTGTTGCAGGACGCTGCTCCGCCGGGCGCCGACTGCCATGCGGATACCGATTTCCCGGGTCCGTTCTGTCACCGACACCAGCATGATGTTCATGACACCGATGCCGCCAACCACCAGGGAAATCAGTGCGATGCAGGAAATCAGCAGGCGCATCGTACCGGTTGTGCTTTCAATTGTCTGCCGGATGCTGTCGGTGTTGATGGTGAAGAAGTCTTCTTTTCCGTGTTTGACGGTCAGGAATCGGATGATGTTTTTTTCTGCAGCGGTCATGCTGACATCATCAACAACTTTTACGGTGATGGAAGAGATGTTCCTGTCACCGGTGATCCGGTTCATCACGGCGGTGTAAGGCGCCCACATCTGCAGGGTATCCTGTGGACCGAAGTTGGCATTCTGTTTTTCAGAGACACCGATGATTCTCAGGGGATGCCGGTTGAAGATAATGGTCTGTCCCAGGATTTCACTGTTCTGTTCATGGGCAAACAGTTTGTTTTTGGTGTTCTGGTCAATGACGACAACAGCATTGCCTTTGATGATGTCATCTTTTGTCAGGAGTCTGCCTGCTTCTGCATTGAGGCCTTTCACGTCGAAATACTGTTCACCAACCCCTTGCAGTTGACCGGTCACAGAGATATTCTCACGGGTGATGGTGCCGGATGAGCTGACGGCTGGTGTGGCACTTGCCACATAGCTCTGTCTTGCCAGCAGTTCTGAATCATGCACGGTGAGTGTCTTGTATTTGCTGGAGTTCCTGTCACCAAACCCTTTTCCTGGCATGATGACAACGGTGTTTGTGCCCATTGAGTTGATGTCAGACAGGATTTTTTCCTGCGAGCCTTTCCCCAGTGCTACGACCGAGACGACAGAGGCAATCCCGATGATGATGCCAAGCATGGTCAGCATAGAACGCATTTTGTTGGCGCGGATGGCTTGGATGGACATTTTGAAGGCTTCAACAAATTGTTCTTTGAGGTATTCAAAGGTGCTTCGGATGTCTTTTTTCAGTTCATAGCTTTTTGAGCTGTTTTTGTTCGGTCTGAGGCGTTCATCACCAATAATCCTGCCATCCTTGATTTCAATGACACGGTTTGCAGTTGCTGCAATTTTCTGGTCATGGGTGACCAGGATGACGGTATGTCCGGCATCGTACAGCTGCTGCAGGATCTCCATGACATTTTCGCCGCTCTTGGAGTCCAATGCACCGGTCGGTTCGTCTGCAAGGATGATGTTGCCGCCATTCATCAGTGCACGGGCAATGGAGACGCGCTGCTGCTGTCCCCCGGAGAGTTCTGATGGCAGGTGGGTTATGCGTTCCCCCATGTCCAGGTCTTTCAGCAGCTGTTCCGCTCGGAGCCTGCGGGCATCCTGTTTCTCTCCGGAGTAGATGGCAGGCAGTTCAACGTTTTCCCTGGCGGACAGAGATGTCAGCAGATTGTACCGCTGGAAGATGAATCCAATATAACGGCTGCGGAGGGTTGCCAGGTCATCTGGTGACATGCCTTCGATGTCTTCACCGGCGATTTTATAGTTACCGGAAGTTGAGGTATCCAGGCAGCCGATGATGTTCATCAGGGTGGATTTTCCAGAACCGGACTGTCCGATGATGGCGACAAAGTCCCCTGACTCGATATCGAGGTCA
>JBJEXA010000026.1:0-4357 GCA_051885335.1 Oxalobacter sp.
AAACCGGCGCTGATACCGGCATGGACGAAAACGTCAACTCCCGTATCGGTTTCAAGGGCGTTGAAGACCTGGGTGACGGTCTGAAGGCAACCTTCCAGCTGGAAAAACGTTTCAATGTTAACGATGGTACCAACAATTCCTCTGGTGAAAAAGACTGGGAAGGTGCTGCCAACGTTGGTCTGAAACATGCTGACTGGGGTGCTGTCCGTCTGGGCCGTATGAACGGCATTGCTACCGAAAACATCCGTAAATTCGACCCATTCTATCAGTATGGTGTTGGTGGCATGTGGGATTCCACCCAGCGCGGTGTCCGTCGTGACAACATGCTGCGTTACGATTCCCCAGAATGGGCTGGCTTCTCCTTCAGCGCAGCCTATGAACTGGGTAAAAACATGAACGAAAAAACTCGTGAACCTGACGCTAAAGAAGCAGGATTGACCGAGAATGGTCATTCCCTTGGTTACGACAACGATGGCTATCAGTTGGGCATCAACTACAAGAACGGTGGCTGGGCAGCAACCGCCAACTACCAGATGCTGGCAGATACCAACCGTTCTTCCCTGTGGAATGTTGGTCTGAGCTATTCTTGGGATACCGTCAAGGTCGAAGCGCTGTACCAGCAGACCAAAGACAAAGGTATCAAAGCTACAAATATAAACAAAGTAGCAGATTGGTATGGATCTAGCCTGACCGAACAGCAGGCTCTGTTGGGTGTTGAATGGAAAGTTGGTCCAGGCCGTCTGAATGCTTCTGCCCAGTGGATGTCTGTTGAAGGTAATGGTGACGGTAGCTACTCCGATCTGGATGACGATGCATGGAAAGTTGCTGTAGGTTACACCTACAACCTGTCCAAACGGACTTCCCTGTACGGTATCGTTTCCTATGCTGACTACGACGACGAACAGATTGCTAAGATCTTCGACGGTGTAGCACAGGATTCTATGACCGGTGTTCAGGTTGGTATTACCCACAAGTTCTAATCTGATTTAGGGCTTATTCCGGGATATGCAGTCAGTTCTGCTGGTTGCATATCCGGAGACTCTGGAAAGCCAGTTGTTCCTGATACGGTTCCCAGCTGTTTTTCCAGAGTCTTGCGGGGCTCTGCGTACACTGCAACGCTGACAGCAGTAAAAGTAATTAAAGTTTTGGCAGGGGAAGCAATTCTCCTGCCTTTTTTGTCGGCAACTGCACTGGCTGTTGTTCCCCGCCTTTTACTTACAGACAGTTTGTTTCTCATTTTCCATCAAATTTGAGAGACAAACGGTTTTGTCTCTCATTTTTGATTAACAAAACAATTTGTTGCTCAAAAATCAAAGAAAATGAAAAACAAGAGGAACAGCAAAGAAGATGATGTCAGGCCATTGTCCGCTGAAGAGATGCAGGCAGACACTATCGCCTGCCGCCGCTTCCTCAACAAGCCAACCCATTCAACTGTTCTTTCAACACATACAGCTGTTCCAATGCCTCACGGGGAGTCAAGGCATCAGGATCCAAGGCTTCCAGTGAAGCGACCAATGCACTGTAATCCGGTATCTCTGGCGCAGGCTGTTCAGGCATTTCCTGGGTATCGGACTCATAAGCCGATGTTATCTGGAACAGACTCAGCTGATCGCCACCGGATGGCAGGAATTGGGCTTCCAGTTCTGCCAGGTGTTTCTGTGCTGTCCGGATAACCCCATCCGGCACGCCTGCCAGCCGGGCAACCTGAAGCCCGTAGCTGCGTGACGCCGGTCCAGGTTCCACCGCATGGAGAAAGACGATACGGTCTTTATGTTCAACCGCAGACAGATGGACATTCTCAGCAGAGGGATATTTTTCCGGCAGTTGGGTCAATTCAAAATAATGGGTGGCAAACAGCGTATAGCAACGGTTACGTTCAATCAGTGCCTGGGCTATCGCCCATGCCAATGCCAGACCATCGAAGGTTGATGTGCCCCGACCGATCTCATCCATCAGCACCAATGACTGTTCGGTTGCGCCGTTCAGGATAGCCGCTGCTTCGGTCATCTCAACCATGAAGGTGGAACGGGCGCCTGCCAGGTCATCTGCGGCGCCGATACGGGTGAAGATACGGTCAACGGGGCCAATCACGGCTTTCTGCGCTGGAACAAAACTGCCGATATATGCAAGCAGCACAATCAATGCGGTCTGGCGCATATAGGTGGATTTACCACCCATGTTCGGCCCGGTTATCAGCAGGAATTTCCGCTCTCCGGACAAGTCGCAGTCATTGGCAATGAACTGCTCAATGCGGGGTTCAATCACCGCATGGCGGCCTTGGATGATCTGGATCACCGGTTCTGTCACCATCTCTGGCGCTGTCCATTCATGCAGCCGGGCATGTTCTGCCAGAGACACCAGCACATCTGTCATGGCCACATGCCTTGCGATGTCCTGCAGGTCAACGATATAGGCTGCCAGTTTCTGCAGCAGGTCTTCGTAAAGACTCCGTTCCAGGGATAATGCCCGTTCTTTTGCAGACAGTACTTTGTCTTCAAAGGTTTTCAGTTCCGGTGTGATGAAGCGTTCGACATTCTTGAGTGTCTGGCGGCGGCGGTAATCATCCGGGACTTTATCCACCTGGCCATTGGTCACCTCGATATAGAAGCCATGCACGCGGTTGAACTCAACCCGCAGGTTGGCAATGCCTGTCCGCTCCCGTTCACGGACTTCGAGATCCACCAGGAACTGCCCGGCATTTTCAGCCAGCATCCGCAGTTCATCCAGTTCTGCGCTGTATCCCTGTGCAATGACACCACCATCACGGATCAGGGCAGCCGGTTCTTCCATGACAGCCTGCTGGAGCAATGTCAGGCAGGATTCCGGCACATCCAGGTTCTGCCGGATCTGTGCCAATAATCCTGTCTGTGAGGTGGATTGGGACAATGCCATCTGCAATCCGAACAGCTGTTCAAGCCCTGACCGCAAGGCTGTCAGATCACGGGGACGGGCAGACAGCAAGGCAATGCGGGAAACGATCCGTTCGATATCTGGAATGCCTGTCAGGATATCCCGCAGTGTATCAATGCCTTCCATCTGCATCAGCTCAGCAATGGCCTCATGACGCTGACGGGCAACCGTCTGTTGGCGTGCAGCATGATGCAGCCAATACCGGAGCAGTCTTGACCCCATGCCGGTACGGCAATGATCGAGTTCAGCAAACAGTGTCGGTGACTGCCGATGCATACCATCAGACCGGATGGGTTCTGTCAGTTCCAGGTTCCGGCGGGTCATCGCATCCATGGCGATGAAATCCTGCTCGGATTCTGTCACCAATGTCCGGATATGCTGCAGGCTCTGCGACTGGGTGTTACGGGCATATTGCAGGACAGCGCTGGCAGCCCCCAAGGCGGCACTGAAGTGACCTGCCCCGAAACCATCCAATGAAACAACCTGCAGCTGTTCCAGCAGGGCTTTCCTGCCATTTTTTTCATCGAAATGCCATGTTGGCAGATGCACGACCCGGGCAGACCAAGTGGCGAGCAATGCCATGTCAAAGGTGTCTGCAACCAGGATTTCAGCTCCGCCTGTCCGTTCCAATGCCTGCTGGACTTGTTCAGCAGCCTGATACGCTGGCACAGTGGTTTCCTGAAGCCGCAGGACACCGCTTGACAATGACAGCCAGGCAATACCCAGCATGGTCTGTTTCCGGACCTGTTTACAGGTGACGGCAACCAGCGGACGGTCTTCTTTTTCAGGCAGCAGGTTGGCATCGGTCAGGGTGCCAGGCGTGACGATACGGACGACTTTGCGTTCCATGGGACCCCGGCTTTTCGCTGGGTCACCGACCTGTTCGCAGATGGCAACGGATTCTCCAGCAGCAATCAGTTTCGGCAGATATTGATCCAACGCATGGAAGGGAATGCCCGCCAAGTCAATGCTGTTGCTCCGTTTTGTCAGGGTGATGCCCAGGATACGGGATGCTTTCACCGCATCACTGTAAAACAGTTCGTAGAAATCACCCATCCGGTAGAGCAGCAGCATATCGGGATTCTCCGCCTTGATGCGGTGGTACTGCTGCATGGCGGGTGTCATACGGGGTACGGAATTTTCCCCAACATGTTGTGCTGATTCAGGAGAGGTAGCCATGGAGCCTCATCAAAAAACGGCATTTTCAGGAATGCCATCAAAAACAGTCTGTTATTTTAACCGAGAACATCTGCTCTCAGAGAAAACCGGCCAAAAACAGAAAAGGCGCCCGAAGACGCCCTTTCTGACAGAACCTATGATGGCAATCAGTTCTTGGTCTGGTCAACCAGTTTGTTCTTGGCAAGCCAAGGCATCATTGCACGCAGACGGCCACCGACCTGTTCAAGCTGATGGGACGCCAGCAAACGGCGTTTGGACAGCAGGGTTG
>JBJEXA010000027.1:0-17707 GCA_051885335.1 Oxalobacter sp.
AACAACACAGTCAGGAAGATGAGCAGACAGCGTTTCCAGACGGTTTTCATGAGCTTCTTCTTAAAACCTTATTGATTTCCAAGCATTTGTTTTGCACCGCATCTTGGGCAGGTTGCCAGGTTGTCTGGGACATTACTGTTGCAGAACGGGCATTTCTGACTGGCTTTCCAGAAATTGATGGCAGGTACTTCACGCTCACTCATATCCGTCAGTTCAAAGAAGTCGGCTTTGGTAAAACGTTTGGTATTGGCGACAATGCTGGAAGGGAACATTTCGATCTTGTTGTTGAATTCGCGGACACAGCCATTGTAATAACGGCGGGCTTTCTGAAGGTCATCTTCCAGTTCAAACAGCGAATCCTGAAGTTTCAGTACCGTCTGATTGGACTTGAGTTCCGGATAGTTTTCCATCATGGCAAACAGCTTGCTGATGGCTTCGGAAATATGTGATTCTACGGCAGCAGTCTGCGATACATTTTGGATGCCAGAAGCCTGGGAACGAAAGGCGGTGATTTCTGTCAGGAGTTCCTTTTCATGCAGCATTGTTCCCTTGACCGAATTGACAAGGCTGCCGATCAGGTCATGCCGCCGTTTCAGCTGGACATCAATGCCGCTCCAGGCTTCATCCTTGAAGTTTCTCAAGCGGACCAGGCTGTTGCCAATGAGGATATACCAGATGATGAAGAAAAGGAGGACGGCCGTTATAACGCCGCCAATGACTGTTGTATTCATAGTGCTGTTCCGTATCTGATAGGTATTGTTGCCAGTATGTCTATTATCTCTTGATTTTTCGATGGCGGAGAAAACCTCACTGGGAAATATTCCAAGGCGTTTCAATATTTTTCGAAGATTTTAGATATCCTTGTTTTTCAGGCGGGTATAGCCTGTGCGGTTCATCAGCCGGCGCATGGGTTCAAGGTCTCCGACGAATTGCAGAATGTCTTTACCAGAATTTTCAAATTCCTTCCTGGTACCGGTGAAACGGGCGTTGAGGCGTTTGTACAGGTTGATGGCACGTTCATTGCCCTCAAGCACCCAACCGTAGACATGCTTGAAGTTGTTGCGGACAGCCCATCGTGCAAGATGGAAAATCAGACGGGGACCGATGCCGTTGGACTGGAAAAAAGGATCGATATAAAGCGAGTCGAAGTACACATCCTCTTCATTGATGGTGTCATGGTGAATCAGTCCTTTGATGATGCCATCATCATAGACCAGGATGTTGTCAATCGCTGCGGAGGCCTTCAATTCTTCATAGGTCTTGACTACACGCAGGGAATTGAACATCGCATGGTCATTTTGGAAGATATCCCGGTAGGCAGTCCGTTTGGCAAAGACCAGGATTTCTGCGATGCGGTCAATGTCCGCCATTTCAGCAGGACGGATAAGCACTCTCATAAGCTGGCCTCAGAGTTTCCTCCCGTATGACAGGCACAGCAGGAGGACACGTTATTGTCTCATGGGTGATTCCTGTAATGCTTACTGTACAGGAAAGCAAAGGGAATGACAATGCGGGTTCTGGATAAGAAAACAGCCAGTGCGGAACACTGGCTGTTTAGGAGAACAGATCAGGAGATATTCAGAATTTATGGGTGATACCGACTTGGACCGCAGTGGTCTTGTCATTGGCATCACCGTGGATATTGGCAATCTCATCAGAACCATCGTAGTCGGTATAGGAAGCAACACCATACAGGCTGGTGCGTTTGCTCAGGTCATAGGTATAACCGATGGCATATTTGTAGATGTCTGCATTGCCCAGTTTCTTGCCACCGTTGAATTCTGCGTCAACATACTGGAAGGATGCATTCAGACGGCCGGGGCCGATTTTCCATTCCAACCCTGCAAGCCACTGTTTCTGGACATAGTCGTTGGCAAAACCGCTTTCCTTGAGGTTCGTGGTGCTGTTGAAGGCTGGGGTGTGGTAGGTATTCCCAAGTGCCCATGCAGAATAATCACCTTCCTTGGTTCCTTTATCCCGGGTCATATGGTAAAGCAGAGAGATTCTCACGGTATCCCAGCTGTAGGCAGCACCAGCATTCCAGACAGAAGAACGGTTGGAATCTGCCAGTACCGAATAGTTTGCCGTGAAATCCCAACCACCGTTGGTATAGCTCAGTCCCAGGGCATAGCCATCGTTATCATAGCCTCGACTATGGTCGTTTCCATCAATCAGGACATTGTCGATGGTTCGGGATTTGGTGTTCATGTTTTTGCCCAGGGAATAGCTTGCCTTGGCATTGAAACCGTTCCAGTCCGGAGAGTTGTAACGGATAGTATTGTCAATGTACTCTGAACGCTGAGTGGATGCAATCATCGCACCGACACCAGACTGGTCAAATGGGTCAAAACGGCGAATAGCTTCTGTAGGCAGTTCGTTGACGCGTCCTAAGACAAACGATCCCCAGCAGTCGCTTTTAATGCCGACATTGGTTGCTCCTTCCCAATCTTTGTCATGGGCAGAACGGTTGGTGCCATCGTTCAGGTTGAAACGTTTTTCAAGGTTCATAGTGGCTTTCAGTCCACCACCGAGGTCTTCAATGGCCTTGAAACCGATACGGTTGTCCAGGTTGCTGTCCATCCTCAGGTCTTCACCGGTTTTCTTGACATAACCGGTATCAACTATCCCATAGATGGTGACGTTGGATTGTGCAAAAGCAGCGCAGGAAGCTGCCCCTGATACTGTCAACGCAATCAAAGTCTTTTTTATCATATTTATTTCCCCTTTCATAGGGCTGTGTATTCTGTGGTGCATCTCGTGACCCCATAGGGTTCCGTATGCTGTTACGGTGAATTGTCGTATGTTTTTTACGGTTTTTCTTAATTTTTGTTATGATGGATTACTATTTTTTGATTATTTGGGTTTTATGTCGTTAATTGTGATGTTTTTTTAATATTCTGTTTTTATATTTTTGTAACAATAGAAACATTTTTTTGATTTTTTGAAGATTCAGTTGAAAAAACGATTGACAGGTATAAAAGCGTGGTGCAGGGAACCGCCGGGAGCGTGCTTTCCTGTTTTGGAAGTTGGCCGATACAATAAAGAAAGGCTGTTCTTTTTTTAATGAGGTGCATGATGAAAAAGAACCTATTGGTTGTTGTATTGTTGGCGGGTCTGTTCAGCCTGCCATTTGCTGCACAGGTGCAGGCGGAACAGTATCAGGCAGCCCCTCTGTCTGCTTCTCCGAAGACAGTATCACCATTGACGGAGCGTTTCCCATCCATCAACCCTGGGGTTTATCAGGTGCCAGTCTATCGTGGACGGGTTGCCAGGGATATTTCTGATCCTCATCATGGTTACCGTACCTATCTGCGCCGGGCGTTGAAGGGAGGTGTGAATTTCGGCGGGCATTATGTCCTGACAACACCGGGCTGTGGAACGAGCTGCCTGAATCCTATCCTGGTGGATGTGAAAACAGGCAGGGTTTATGACTTGGATATTGCGCCATTCACGGGTTTTATGGATCCGGGCGGTTCAAATGTTTTCGGTGATATGGACTTCCATTACACCAAAGACAGCACGCTGCTGTATTTTTCAGGTGCGTTGGGTGAATATGGAACGGGGTCTTTCCTGTTGAATTTCAAGGATGGCAAGTTCCATATCCTCGGTTATTCCAAGGTCGTACAGTACGCCTTATATGATGAATAAGCGGGGCAGGAAAGGGAATCGACGGCATTCCCCCCCCCTCTCAGGGTCAGCCCCTTTTCTTGGTCCGTGCCAGTTTATTCAGGCCCAGTGTGCGCAGGGCTTTGGGAACGAATGTAAGTGCCTGTTGGTTTTCTTTCACGGCTGTTTCACAGAGTTCCTGGGTGACAAGCAGTTCTGGTACAAACTGGAGTGTTAAACCGTTGTTTTCAACCGCTGCAAGGCATAAATCGGCATCTTTCAGTTCATCCGGCACGAATTCAAGGGCGGCCGGCAACGATGAAACAGCCTGCTGGCAACATTCATAGGTACGCAGTTCGTCTGGCACATACTGCAGGGCTGAACCGTTCTGTTGGACTGCCAGCGTACAAAGCTTGGCCGTCTTCAGTTTTTCGGGTACTGCCTGCAGCATGAGACCATTGGTCTGGACAGCCATTTTGCATAATTCCTTGGACCGTTTCTTGGCGGGAATCTCATTGAGTAAGGTGCTCTTTTGTCTCACAGCAATACGGTATAGGGTTGCTGAAAGCCGTTTTTCTGGTACAAACCTGATAGCATCGGGTGAGACCAGCACAGCTGTCAGACAGCAGCTGTCTGTTTTTTCTTTCTTCGGCACAAATTCCAATGCCATACCATTGAGTTCAACAGCCAACTGGCAGAGTGTGCCGGTTTTCTGTTTTTTCGGGACATATGCCAAAGCCATTGGATCCTGGTGGATGGCTTTTTTGCAGATTTTTGAGGTAATGGTTTTCTTGGGCAGGTATTGCAGGATTGCCTCATTATCCTCAATGGCTGCCAATACCCTGTCTTCCGTCATCAGATGTTTGGGGATATAACGGACAGCGCCAGGATGTCCGCTCAGTGCTGATTGACAAAGTGTTTCTGTCCGCATGCTTTTTGGTACGAACTGAAGCGCAAGCGGCGCATTGTCAATCGCCGTTTGACAGAGCTCCGGTGTTTTCAGGGAATCAGGGACGAAACGCAGGTTGTTTCCATCCGCTTCAACAGCCATCGTACAGACTTTTTCTGTCATCAGGGTTGGCGGGACATATTGCAATGCAGAGGGTGACTGGTTTACAGCGGCAATGAAAAGCGGTTCGCTCATCATCAGACTTGGCACAGCCTGCAGCATGTCTGCATTGTGCCTGACCGCCGCCAGGCAATGCTCAGGTGTCTTGAACGCTTCAGGCAGGTAAGGGAATACTTCTGGGTGCTTGGCCATGGTCTTGTCACAGAAATGCTCTGTCAGGACAGTAGGCGGTAGTTTTGCTAACAGTTCTGGTTTGAATGAAGCCGCCAGCATATAAAGTTCCGGCGTTGCGGCATCGGCAGGTACTGACATAACACTGTCCGGCTCTTTTTTCACCTGATTGATGAGTTCTGCTGGCGCAGGGTTTATGAGTGGGGGATTTGTAGCTTTTCTCACCATGAGGCAGTTCCTGTCTTATAAATAAGTATCTTATTATCTACATTACGCTTTGGGGTAAGTTATGTCAACCGCTGTTATATTTTTGAATAGCAATATCATGGACAGTAATACCCAAGGTATTGTTGCCATGAATCCACGTTGTCAGCTTATGACCTGTCAAAATACGGCAAATCCTGCTGGATTTTGCCATAATGCTGAGTGAGGGCGATTTATTGACAACCAAGCATACAGTGTCATGGGGACAGCAAAAACAGGATTGACCGGCGAAGAACTTGAAGCGGCATTGGCGGAATTGCCTGATGTGACATTCCTGCTTGTTGGGGATATTTATTACACTGTATGCTGTGATGCCTTTGAATTTCATATGGTGCCAGAAAACAGGCGCAGCCGTCCGATAGATGCTCATCTTAAAACGATGCGTGAACGTCCGGTGCGGCCTTTCCTCATCGGTCGGGAGATGACCCAACCTGAACAGACGCACCTCTTTGATTCTCATGGCAGTGTCATCGTCTCTGCATTGGAGTACGCTTTTGGGCAGAGCCTTGGGAAGGTTGGCAATGACGGTATTTTTGATATCCGGCTGCTTGCCTATACTCCAAGAGACCATAAGCAGGATCCCTTTGATTATTATGCCCGGCCCGATGAACGGGAACTTTTCGGGGGACAGTATGACCGTGGGCTTATCCGTTTCCAGGCCGGCAGGATAACCGCTGTTACTGAAAATCTGATTAATCCACTACGTGCCTGTGTTGCGGACCGCCTTAAGGCAGTAGAGGCGGCAGACTATACTTGGGAAAATGTTTTCTCTCAGGAACTCCAGCGTGAGGTTTTCCGTTGCTGGCAGCAGTCCCTTGAGTTTTGATGACCTGTCTTGCCAAAACAGGGCGGACATGGAAAACTGTCAGCCATGGATAACCATATATGAAAACAGGTATCCAGTTTTCCTGCCCCCTTCTCTGAAAGGAACCATAATGAAGAAGTGGATGACTGTTCTGATGTCTGCGATGGGTGTTGTTGCGGTTACGGCATCTGCCATGGCGCAGGAGGGAGAATGGCTACCTGTCAGACAGAAGGGGGATGCGACCTATTCCATTTACACCAGCGATTACCAAGTGACGGAAGATACGATCAAGAACAGCACAGGGCATGTCTGGCTGAAAATTGAAGAAGGCAAAGATATTACTGTTATCCGTGCCAAGAGTGATTGCGATGGTCAATTCATCACTATTGAAGACCAATACACTAATGGAGAGCAGGGAAAAGGCGCTGTCCAGCAGCCAGTGGAACCGGATTCTACGGCAGACATCATTAACCGTGTCATCTGTAAAGAACTGAATTTTGGAGACTGATTCATTCGGGATACCCTTACGCAGAAGTTGTCGGTATTGATATTAATGGGGCTGTTGGTTACAGCATGCAATGGATCAGGGAATGGACAATCGGCATGGTCTGCGGAGACACCTGGGGATTTGCAGATGCTTGACAACAGTCATACAGTTTTCCTCGTTGCCCAGTGATTTCAATATCAAGAAATATAATGTATTTCCTGCTTTCTTTTCAATTCAGTAGGTAGAATTATGACTATTGAAAAGTGAAGCTTTCTGGTTGGTTATCAGGTCATTTTCAAGTGCTGGGAGCAGAATGGGTATCAGGCGTCATCCAGGGGGATTCAATCCACGCAGGAAATCAACAATCGGCAATCCGATAGGACGGTATTCCCTGCGCCGTTTCACATGGCTGTTGGGGAAATGGTTGGCAAAGATGTTATTGAACCTGTTCAAATGATGTCGGGCCAGTCAATAGGATACAGATGGCAAAGGGCAGGAAAACCTGCCCTTTGCTGTTTCAATGGTATTGTGCAGTATCACCCCAAGCGTTTGGCAACTTCATCCCAGTTGACGATTTTCCAGAGGGATTCGACGTATTTTGCTCGGGCATTCCGGTAGTCGATATAGTAGGCATGTTCCCATACGTCGAAGGTGAGCAGTGGTGTCGCATCTCCTGTGATTGGGGTGGCGGCATTGGAGGTGTTGACGATATCGAGTGTCCCGTCCGTTTTTTTCACCAGCCATGTCCAACCTGATCCAAAGTTGCCGGTGCAGGATGCTGTGAATGCCTTTTGGAAGTCTTCAAAGGTTCCCCATTTTTTCTCAATCGCAGAGAGCAGGGCACCATCAGGTCTGCCTTTGCCATTTGGCGTGAGACTATTCCAGTAGAAGGTATGGTTGTAAACCTGTGCGGCATTGTTGAAGATGCCGCCACTGGCTTTTCGGATGATGTCTTCAATGCTGAAGTTTTCGTATTCCGTCCCTGCAATCAGACGGTTGAGTGTATCCACATAGGATTTATGGTGTTTGCCATAGTGGAAACTGATGGTTTCTGCCGAGATGACCGGTTCAAGTGCGTTTTCTGCGTAGGGTAATGGAGGGAGTGTGTGTGCCATGTCTTTCTCCTTTTCAGTCAGTTGTTATGGGAGATGGCGGTCTTTTTTTGGGGAGACCGCCTGTCCAGACAGGATAGCATGGTTTCATTTTTCATGCAGGCAGGTAAAAAAACCCGTACAGGACTTTGTACGGGGCAGTGTCCCAGCAGACTATCGGTGGGTCAGGGGAGCATTGTCTGCCTGTCAGGCATCAGGAAGGGCTTACCAACGGCGATGGCTTCGATATGGACAGGGACCACCACGGCGAGGACAACTACCATAATAACCACGTGAACCATGGTAATAACTGCCACGATGGTAGCCAGGACCACGGTGATAACCACCACGATGGTAGCCAGAACCATTGCTGTAACGGTGATGATAACGTGGACCATCGTTACGGTGATGACGGGGACCAGGTCCCCAGGCGAATGCAGCACCCGCAACGGCAAATGCCAGTAAACCTGCCAAGAGTTTTTTCATGTTAGTTTCCTTATTGTCTTAAGGGGATGAGTGTATTGGAGATAAGAACAACTTCTATAGAACAGTATAGTTACGATCTTAATGTAAGAAAATCGGGCAATGCAATAAAAGTTGTTTGTCTGTTACGATTATTACATTCTGTCATATTTGGCAAAAAAGACCCCGGAAAGGTTCCCGGGGCCCCTTGTACCAGACGGTCACCGTCTGGCTGATGCCTGTTAACGCAGGTTGGTGCCGCAGTATGGGCAGTAACGGGCATCCGTGCTGCCGATATGATGGCCACAGGCTTCGTTCGGACACATTTGCGGGATTGGACCCAGTTCAACAAGCAGCTCGCCTTCACGGACGGGAACCATCTTCTTGTTGGCCTTGAAGTCAGCGGTCTTGAGCACACGTTTGACGATACCGTCGCAAGGTGCAAGAACCGCTTTTTCCTGTTTCATAATGGAAACATTGAAGATTTCAGAGCCTTTCTTGACAATATCACCAGGGGAGACATACATGACCCACAGGTCACCAGCACTTGGTGCTGCTACCTGGTAGATGTCGTTCCGGTCTGCCATGGTGACACCTTTCAAGCTTTGTCCATTGCCCTGACCAAGTTGGACAGCTGAGGTCATGAATTCAGAGTCAAGGATATAGCGGACGGTGCATCTGCCCGAGTCGTTTGGACGGGAGATGGAGATCATCTGCAGTTGGTGCGGCTTGCCTTCAGAATCCCGGAACATGAGGGTCTCCCCGACCTGCATTCCTTCAAACCAGATATGCAACGGCAGGCAGTTTGGATCACCGAACTGTGCCTGGAACTGGATGGTTTTCAGAGCATCTCCTGGGAAGTTCAAGTACATGACAAATTCTTCAGGGGTTGGCTCCCGTTTCAGCAGTCGGGTACATTCATCTTTCAAGGCTGCCATGTTGGCTGCTGGCAATGCTTCAATCGGTGAGACTTCTGTACGACGTGCTATTGCATCTTTCCAGTTGACACCGAATGCACTTTCATACACCCAATCTGGTGGGAATCCGAGCGGCATACGACCGAATTTGCCCAGAAGCAGGTTGCGGAAGGCATCATTGCAGTCACGGTAGATGATCAGGCGGTCTTTTTTCAGGTCTTCAGACAGTTTTTCTTCCGGTATAGTGTTGACAGCTTCCAGGACATCCAGCAGGTGACGGACTTCTGCATCTCCACCACGGCGGTGGGCACCGGTGACTGCCAGGAAAGAGGTGTTCCAAGTGATCTGGCTGCCAGGGGTGACATCATGGTAACGGACAATCTTGCGGGTCTGTTCCAGGAACCGCAGCATGAATGGCAGCAGATGGATATGCCCCTGTTTCATCGCACCTTCTTGGGAAGAGGAGGTGGCGCCGCCTGGCATACCGTGGCGGACGACATCGTAGTCCACTCCCTGGAAGTAAGGCGCACAATAGCGGTCGAAATAAGGCATAATCTGCTTGCAGACAAAGTTTGCATCCCGGATGGCATTTTTGTCGAGGTTGGTTTTGAGTCCCAGTTCATCTTCAAGGTAAGCGACCAATGACTGGACATCACCTTGACCGTAACTGCGGACAGAGGATCCCAATGCAACGTCAACAATCTGGCAGCCGGCTTTTGCAGCTGCCGCACAGGCCGGCAGGAACAGACCGTCGGTGACATGGCGGTGGTAATGCAGAACCAGCTCCGGCCATTCTTTGCGCAGGGTCGTGACAAGCTGTGTCATGAACTGCGGTGGCATGACACCCCCCATGTCTTTCAGTCCTAGGATGAAATGACGTGCGGCCTCCTGTTCTCCGACCCCCATCAATTTAGCGATCATATGGATGATATGTTCGGTCACACCCATGTAATGCTTGACATCAAAGCCTTTGGCATTGGACATGGAGAGTGCTGGCTGGAATACGCAGTCTTTACGGTTGAGTACAACTTCTGCGAATGGCAGCATGTTTTCAATATGGTTCAGGAAATCGAAACTACGGACAATCTGATAATTGTCGCAGACCATTTCACCGGTCGCATGCATGACATTGCGGGGCTGCGGCTGGTAACCCAAGGTATTGGTGGAGCGGACCAGCAGTTGTTTGAGTGTCTTAGGAGCAAAACGGTTCCATTCCTTGGCTTCTGTGAATGGATAGGTCATGTTTGCCAGCATATCTACGTGGAAATGTGCACCACCACCGTTTTCGATGGAGAAGAAATTCACATTGTCCAGGTAAGGTCCGATGAGCCGATCTTCTGCCAAGCGCAGACGGTTGCCTGAATTAGACTGGGTCTGGTCACGGGTTGTCGTATCGGTGAAATGGATGTAGTTCGTATCACGGATAAAGTCAAGCAACGCAACACGGTCGCCATGTGGATAAGGATTCGGACGACGGCGTACTTCTGTACTGATTTCCGGCAGGACAGGCGAAAAGGCACTTAGGCGCGGTGTATCCGGAGAACGATATTCACCGAGCTGGACATAAGGGTTATAGCCTTTTGCTGAGATTTCGGCCACCAGTTTTGCCAACCGTTCTTCTTCAGGAGCAAGGTCTTCATACTGGAAGAGCTCTGGATGATTCTGAACGAAATGGGTTGTGATGTCCCCGGTACGGAATTGTGGTGCTTTGATGACCTGGCGGTAGAACGGAATGGTGGTATGGACACCACCTACGATGTATTCACCCAGTGCACGGTCCATGATGCCTAAGGATTTTTCCCAATCATTGGCATAGGCAATGAGCAATGCACCTGCTGAATCATAGTTTGCTGGGAATTCATAGCCCGCACTGATGTTGGAGTCAAGACGGACACCGGGGCCACCCGGGGAAACATAGCGGGTGATCTGTCCAGAATTCGGTGAGAAGTTTTCTTGAGGGTTTTCCAAGTTGATACGGACCTGCAATGCCGCATAGGAGGGTTTCAGGGTGTCTTCCTTATAGCGCAGTTCAGAGCCGAATGCGACAGCGATCTGTTCTTCAACAAGGTCAATGCCGTAGCGGCATTCTGTGATGCCATGTTCCACCTGCAAGCGGGTGTTGACTTCAATCATGTACGCTGTGCTGTCTGGCAGGACAAGAAATTCCACGGTTGCCAAGGAGTAATAACCAGTGGCAGCAACCAGGCGGCGGGCATAGTCTTTCAACTGTTCACGCAGCTGCGGGGTGACGCCTTTCCAAGGGGAAGGGGTGACTTCAATCAGTTTCTGGTTGTTGCGCTGGACAGTACAGTCACGTTCGTCGAATGCGAAAACATTGCCGTAATGGTCAGCAAGCACTTGGATTTCGATATGGTGGACATCGGCTAGGAATTTCTCAACGAACAGCCGGGGATTGCCAAAGGATGCCTGCGCCATGGTGGATGCTTTGAAGAAAGCATCGTCAAGCTCGGCTTCATTGAGGATGGCAAAGATGCCACGGCCGCCACCACCGCCTTCAGCTTTCAGCATGATGGGTAGACCGATTTCCTTGATAATTTTCCGAGCGGTTTTCAGGTCAACTGCGCCATCTGACCCTGGAACGACGGGAATTCCCAGTGATTTGGCAACCCTACGGGCTTCTACTTTATTGCCGAGCTGGTTCATCGCAGTTTCAGATGCCCCGATAAAGGTGATGCCTGCTTTTTCGCAGACGGCAGGGAAACGGCTGTCTTCAGAAGCGAACCCCCAACCCGGATGGATACCGATGATGCTCTGCTGCTGAGCTTTTTCAACGATACAGTCAATATCCAGATATGCCCGTGGATCAGGTCCCAACAGCAACAGCTCATGGGCAGCGCTGGCTGATGGCGCAGTACGGTCGACATCGGTCGCAGTCATGACTGCGGTCGCATCAAACCGTTCACGGATGGAACGGCAGATACGCCGAGCAGGGATCCCTCGGTTTGCCACAAGGATCTTCTTGCCTTTCAGAAAATTCTGTACATCTTTAAAGGTTTTGTTCGCCATTACTCTTTTTCCTTTGCCTGACGGCTTTCCAGCCGCAGTAGTCTGATGCTTCCACGCAGGAATGCTTGTAAAGCACCATCTGTTTCGAGAATCAATTCTCCATTCGAACCGACTTCCCGCAGGATGCCGGAGATCTGTTTTTCACCATCCACCAAGGTGACGGGCATGTCACGCCATAGCAGACGCTGGACAGCAACGGGTTTCCATGCACGTAGTTGCCCAATGTTAAAAGTATAAGATGAATAGATATTCTTTAAAAGCAAATCCCATACATTATTCACGGTTGGTTGTGTCAAGCCATACACTTCTGCTGCTGTTTGCAGCGAACTGGCTTCCAAGGCGGTGTCTTCACGGATTTGGGAGATGCTTGGTGCAAGGCTGATATTGACACCGATGCCTGCGATGACAATACCGTTCCGCTCTTCTAGCAGGATGCCACAAACCTTGAACGGTTTGTCATGGATCTGGACAGTAACATCATTCGGCCATTTGAGTGCAGCTGGATAACCTGCCTGGCAAAGGGCATCGGCAATCCATGCACCGATGGCAACAGCTGCTTCTGTCCCGAGGAATGGCGGGGTTCCCGGTAGGCGCAGGGCGGCATAGAGGTTGCCTTCAGGAGAGATCCATGCCCTGCGGTATTGTCCCCGTCCGGCTGTCTGAACAGAAGCCAGGATGCTGTCGAAGACAGGTAATTCCTTGTTTCCAGCAGCTTCCCATGCGGCATCAAGGACGGAGCTGACTGTGCCGATATGCTTGATGTTCAACATATTGGGTTTCCTTTGGAGGAGTTATCGGGATGCCATGCAGTTTCCGATCCCGTTGGTGTTGTAGGTCAGTGTTCCATCTAGATAGTACAAGTTTCTGCGCTTTGGCAAAGCATCAAGAATGATGTGGTAGGCTTTATGGGCACGTACACCTCGACGGCAGACAATGAGGATTGTGCCTTCCGGCAGGGTATGTACCTTCTCTGGCAATGTTTCAACAGGAATGTTGATGGCATCCTTAAGATGGCATTGCGTGTATTCTTCAGGGGTACGGACATCGAGAACTGTGAGCCGTTTTCCTTGGTCAGCAATCAGTTTTTTAGCCTGTGAATCATCAAGTGCGCCTTTGTGCCGATGGCTCTTATCAGTGCAGGCGGTTGCATTGAAACAGGCAAAGGCAATGCATGCTGCTATGACCAGTCGTTTGAAGATGTCAAGACTTTCCATGGCATTCTTGCAGGATTCAGTGTAATTCTGATAGTTGGATGATTGTTACTTGTTTCCAGTTTAGGCGCAAGAAAATCCGACAATCAATTTCAGCCAATGAAAACAGGACAGCCATAAACCCTGCTTGCCCATTCAGCGAATGTTGACAGATATTATGCTATTCGATACATATGAACTGACATGAATAAATAGAGAAAAGCTTTCTTAGAAGGTCCGTTTATAGCTTAGGTTCTTTATTACGGAACAGGGTGGAATCAAAAAAAGTCTGAGGGGTTATATGTAATCCCTCCCAGATCCTGCTGAGAGCAATGATTGAAATATTACGTTTTCCGTTCTCTACGCTGACAATATACGTTCTATGCAGACCTGCTTCAAGTCCAAGTTGTTCTTGGCTGATGCCCTTTGCCTTGCGAAGTTCGCGGATCCTCTGTCCGATTTGCTTAATCATAAGAAAGCCCCTTCCAATGCGAGATTCTATGGACATGGTCATGCAGATACAACAGACTTTACGTTACATAGAAAAAGAAGTACATAAAGTGTCTCTTTTCTTGAAAAAAAGCGCCTTTGATTTGAATTTTTTCCCTGTTTTTTAAGGGAAAATACGGTGGGTGCATTTAATGTTACAGAAAGATCATGTTATTTCAAGAATGGATGGTGATTATCCTGTTTCCAGACAATAAAACATGCTGCGGCGGGATAGTGACGGTATGATTGCCATCTGGTAGCGCATTATGGCTAATGTTATCAGCGGTTATAGTATTTTCATTAATTCCTTGATAATAGGGATGTTTGCAGGTGCCTAGTCAAGACTGTCAGGCTTGTCCGCCTGATGGGTTGTAGACAGCCTGCGCTTGTTCACGCCTCCTTCATGCGCTTTGAACACTTCCAGCCGGAACGTCTCGGTCGCCCGCCTGCGGGGGAGGATGCCTGTGAGCCGGTCGGAAATAGCGGTTGCACTGCATACAGTGGTACTTTGGCACGGCCTGGTGCAGCGCCATCAGCTGGTTGCCTTGGCGCGTATGCTTGAGTGTCCGCTGGGGGGGTACAGACTGTCCCGGCTGGGCAGTACAGGCATCCGGGACGGTGCTTTAGATGAGCCCATACGTGGATATTTCGCCCGTTTGGACCTGTTGCACTGCTAAATCTGGGATTCCCAGTATAGAATCGGCTTGGGACATCGGCATTACTTCCATTAAACGTGTTTCTTTGCAAAAAAAGTCTAATGAGTGATGATATCCCCCGTTAATGATGAAGGGCCCAACAGCATTACCGAGTGGTTCCATAGGAAGATGAAGTTGAATGGCACTGCATTCTATTATCAATCATTGGAACTGGGTCCTGTGTCCCCTTATTTGATGAAGGCCCGGTTTTTGCCTTGACAAGAGATACAGCGGCTGCGACCTAGAGATGTTTCACGGTTTTTACGGGATGTAGCATCAATGCAGCCTGCATTGCAATGATCCGCTGTCTTTACTGGGGTTGCCCGTACAGGAAATCAGATCTGAAACCAGTGGGAAACCCGATATAAGCCAGTGCCAGATCTGATGCCTGAAGGATTACACGGGGATTGTCAGTCTGTTTTAAAGTGATGTCAAGGTGTTTTTTTTGAGGATTTGTTACTATCTTGCATTTATTTTTATTTAATTTGAGTCTATCTGTTGTTAATAGTATTATTGGAAGATGACTTTGTCTTTTTATGTCTTTGAATGGTAAACGATGATGGCAAAGTGTCCTGATGTCTTTTGAACAGTTTTTTCAAATGTCCGTTACTGGAAAAGTCTTCTTGGCGGTTTTAGGGGTGATTGGACTTTCCTGTCAGAAATGTTTGATGGTTATTTATCAAGTCAGATAAGTAGTTGATTGTTTTCATAAAAAATGATATCCTCTTATTATGGTGTATGGTTCTTAACCCTACACCGTTTTTTATGGGACAGTCTGCTGGATTGTCTGCACATCTCGAAAAGCCGTTGATCAAGTACGGCTCACATCAGGTAGGTTTGCCTTTTTAATGTTTCCTCTTTTCCTATGCACAGAAAGAAGTATTGGGAAGCAGATGACTGTGAGAAGGCATGGGCCATAAATTTGAAGACAGGATATTTATAAGATTTTTATAAAGGGTTTGATTGATGCTGAAGTCATTGGGAAAATGGTTGGGTACGACTGCTCTGTGCGGCTTGTTGCCAGTGTTGGTTTGGGCTGGCAACCTAAGGGTGGTTCATTTGGGTGATTCACATGTATGGAGCAAGATTTTCCCTCGTGCCGCCTATACCCGCCTGCGTCAGCGTCTAGGTAATGGTGTATCCTATCAGCATGTTGCAAAACCAGGGGCTTATCTGGCGGATTTCCTGAACCAGCGTTCAGTGAACAAGGTGGCTGCCATGAATCCTAACCTGTTGGTTGTTTCCATCGGGACAAATGAGAGTTATGCGCCGAATTTCGATGCGCCGAAATTCCGTGCTGATATGAGACGTTTCATGGCAATGTACCGACCGGTTTGCCGTGCTATTCTTTTCACTACGATGCCAGGCAATTACAAGAACGGTCGGGTGAATCCGAAAGCCAGACAGATTGCAGATATCCAGATGTCCTTGGCAAACGAATTGGGTTATTGGGCTTACGACTTGTATAGTGCTGCGGGACCGGTTTTTTGGCGGCAAGGCGGTATGATGGACCGCCGGGGCGTTCATTTCAATGCGAAAGGTTATGCACAGCAAGGCATGATGCTGGGAGATTGGATTGCCGACAATGTGATGGGCTGATTCCAATCTGCCTCAAAAAAACAAACGGCTGTCTGATGGGACCCTCGACAACCGTTATGGTATTTGGAAACGTTATTTTTTCTTGACAGTTTTCCGGGCCGGAGTTTTTTTCACGGTCTTTTTCGTTGTTGAGGTTTTCTTCGGTGCTGTTGCTGCCTTTTTTGTTTCGGCGGCTTTTGCTGCAGCTTCTTCTTTCCGTTTTGCATCCAATTTCTGTTGGACAGCAACCTGTTCTGCGCTGCGGCATTCATTGGAGATATTTTTCCCCTGTTTGAAGTTGACCAGCTGGCTCATGTTGGAAACACCAATATAGGTCAGGCCAGAGCTGTGCTGTAATTTATCTGATCCAGTCCGGGTAGCAACTTTAGTCATTTCATAAGACTGTCCCTGACGATTCAATGTCGCTTTGTTTGGTTTTTTTGCGTTGCGGGTGATAGTGAAATGGGTGCCATCTGTGCAGTTGTACTGTGTTGTGACAGGTTCAGATGCCGCTGTCTTGGATCCGGAAGTACCGCTAAGGAAAGTTTCACAGCCGGTCAAAGACATGACAAGGACTGCTCCAAGGAGTAGGGATGCGGTTTTTTTCATGGATTTCTCTCACAGGAATAGAAGGTCATTAACGGGTGTTGAGTGTAAGAAGGATTGTCGGTGATGTAAAGCCTGAAAATGTAAAAATGCTTGGCAGTCAAGATGTCAGGAAGCTGTTGTGGGTACTTCAGGGGCATCTGAATCTGTTGTTGCGGACAAGGGTATCTCAGCCGTATCTGCTGTTTGCGATTTAACTGTTACGGCAGTTCCTGTGACAGTCAGCAGGACTCTCGGTACCAATGTCATAGATTCGATTCCTGCATAGCTGATACGGATATTGACAATGGCGTTTGCAGAGAGGCCATCTGCTTTGGCAGACAGCTCATGCAATGATGTTTCAACCGCTTCATCGGTTTCATGGCTTCCATCATTGGAAGTCAATGTAACGGTTCTCGATACAGAGACAATACCAAGCTGATTGACGATGCTGTATCCCGCAATATTTTCAGTGTTGCTTTGCAGGATAGGCTGACTCAGTTTCTTGGGAACTGTCGCGGCGGCAGCGATTGCTTGCTCAGCTTTCCCGATTTCAGAGGATCTCTCACGCAGTCTGTCCAAATGGGTGATGATGGTATTTTTCAATTCGCTTTCCTGCATTTTGGGAAGGATTCTGACAAAACGGTTGATTAGCAAATTGAGCTGTTCTTGGTTTTGCGGGGCACAGTCAGGTTTTGTCAGTTCAATATAGGCTTCTTCGCAGGATGGACAGCGGTCAATGTCCAATGTGATGGAGGTTCCGCAGATGTCACAAGGGTGGAGATGTTTCTTGATTTCGGAAGAAATCTCTTCCACTTTATCTTTCAGTTTGTCCAGGATCATGACGTTGTCCGTTCAGGTTATGGTTTCGACGGATATCCAGTTTAACGGGAAGTTGTTTTTCAGTCGATGATATTCATAGACTGTTACAGAAAACTGGCTGGCTGTTCAATAATTTTCGGGATAGCGATGTCTCTATTGTAAATGGTTCCCGGCGGAGCCTTGTAACTGTTTTGGCGATACATTACGATTGCCCGTAGTATTTTTTTATAAAAAAGGAGGGGGAGGATGACGATTCATGTTCGTCAACTGACGGAGACTGATTTGGCAGATGCGGTTACTATCTGGAATGAGATTGTTGAGGAGGGATTGGCTTTTCCTCAGGAAGATATTCTCACATTGGATGCTGGCAGGTCATTTTTCGCAGAACAGTCTTTCACTGGCGTTGCCTATGATGCTGAAAATGGCGAGATGGTGGGGATGTATATCCT
>JBJEXA010000028.1:0-4325 GCA_051885335.1 Oxalobacter sp.
CACCGCAGAGAACAGCCTGCTCACCGAACAGGTCGGTTTCGGTTTCTTCACGGAAGGTGGTTTCGATGATACCGGCACGGCCACCGCCATTGGCCATTGCATAGGACAGGGCAATATCACGTGCCTTGCCAGATTTGTCCTGATAGACAGCGATCAACTGAGGAACACCACCGCCCTGGGTATAGGTGGAACGGACAGTATGACCGGGTGCCTTCGGTGCAATCATGATGACATCAAAGTCATCACGTGGAATGACCTGGCCATAGTGGATGCCAAAGCCATGGGCAAATGCGATGACAGCACCCTGCTTGGCGACTGGAGCAATGCTTTCACGGTAAACCGCTGGGATGTTTTCGTCTGGCAACAGGATCATGATGACATCTGCCTGAGCGGCTGCATCCTTGACTTCAGCAACTTTCAGACCGGCATTGACAGCCTTGTTCCAGGAAGCACCGTTCTTACGCAGGCCAACGGTGACATCGACACCGGAGTCATGCAGGTTCAGTGCATGGGCATGTCCCTGGGAACCATAACCAATAATGGCAACTTTCTTACCTTTGATCAAAGACAGATCACAGTCTTTATCGTAATAAACGTTCATTCTTAGGAATCCTAATTAAATAAAAAACAATCCAACAATTAAAAAACAGCCATGAATCAGACTTTCAGGATACGTTCGCCACGACCGATGCCTGAACCACCAGTACGGACTGTTTCCAGAATGGCAGAGCGGTCAATCGCTTCGATGAAAGCATCCAGCTTGGCTTTATCGCCCGTCAGTTCAATCGTATAGGTACGGTCACTGACATCAATGATACGGCCACGGAAGATGTCCGATGTCCGCTTGATTTCTTCACGTTCCTTGCCGACAGCACGGATTTTGATGAGCATCATTTCGCGTTCAACGAAATAGCCATCAGTCAGATCAACGACCTTGACCACTTCAATCAGGCGGTTCAGGTGCTTGGTGATCTGTTCGATGACGGCATCAGAACCAACGGTGACAATCGTCATGCGGGAAAGGGTCGGATCTTCAGTCGGTGCCACATTGAGGGTTTCAATGTTATAGCCACGGGCAGCAAACAGCCCGACAACACGGGCAAGCGCACCGGCTTCATTTTCCAACAGCACTGAGATGATGTGACGCATTTTATCTGTCCTCCAAGCCCATCAGCATTTCTGTCAGTCCCTTGCCCGGCTTGACCATCGGCCAGACGTTTTCAGTGGAATCAACCAGGACATTGACGAATACCAGTTTGTCTTTCATCGAGAAGGCTTCCTTCAGGGCACCTTCAACATCGGAAGGTTTCTCCACTTTCAGACCGATATGGCCATAGGCTTCGACCAGCTTGTTGAAATCCGGCAGGGAAGCCACATAGGTTTCAGAATAGCGGGATTCATAATCCAACCGCTGCCACTGACGGACCATACCCAGTACCCCATTGTTCAGCATGATGATCTTGGGGGTCAGACCGTACTGTTTGCAGGTTGCCAGCTCCTGGATGTTCATCTGGATGGAACCTTCACCGGTGATGCAGGCGACAGTTGCATCTGGATTCGCCATCTGAATACCCATTGCATACGGCAAACCGACACCCATGGTACCCAAGCCACCGGAATTCAGCCAACGGCGTGGCTTGTCGAACGGATAGTACTGGGCTGCCCACATCTGGTGCTGACCGACATCAGAAGCAACGTAAGCATCTCCTTTGGTGACTTCCCACAGTTTCTCAATGACAAACTGGGGTTTGATGATGGTGTCACCCTGTTCATATTTCAGGCATTTGGTGCTACGCCATTCATTGATCTGCCGCCACCAGCCGTCAAGACCTGCCGGGTCGATGGCATTTGCCGGGGTAGCATCCAACTGCGCCAGCATTTCCTGCAGGACATCTTTCACATTGCCGACAATCGGCACATCGACCTTCACCCGTTTGGAGATGGAGGATGGGTCAATATCGATATGGATGATCTTGCGGTTTGAATCTGCAAAATTGCCAGGATTACCGACAACACGGTCATCAAAACGGGCACCGACAGACAGGACGACATCACTGTGCTGCATCGCCATGTTCGCTTCATACAGACCATGCATGCCCGGCATCCCCACCCAACGGTCACTGGAAGAGCGGTATCCGCCCAGCCCCTGCAGGGTGGTGACACATGGCAGTCCCAACCGGTCAACCAGTGCGTTCATTTCGGGTGCGGAATCGGAAAGGATGACACCGCCCCCACAGATCACCAACGGCCGTTTTGACTGCAGCAGCATCTGGACTGCCTTGCGGATCTGACCGGTATGCCCTTTATTGATCGGGCTGTAGGAACGCATTTCGATTTCTTTCGGATAGGCGTACGGACAGGCCAGCATACTGACATCCTTGGGAATATCAATCAGAACAGGACCTGGACGACCTGTGGATGCAATATAGAAAGCTTTTTTGATGGTGAGTGCAAGATCCTTGACATCCTTCACCAGGAAATTATGCTTCACGCAGGGGCGGGAAATACCGACTGCATCGCACTCCTGGAAAGCATCAGACCCAATGGCTGCGGTCGAGACCTGACCACTGATCAGCACAATCGGGACAGAATCGGAATAAGCGGTTGCAAGACCTGTAATGGCATTTGTCACGCCAGGACCGGATGTCACCAGGGCGACCCCGACCTTGCCGGAACTTCTTGCATAGGCATCCGCCGCATGTACGGCCGCCTGTTCATGGCGGACAAGGATATGCTTGAACTTATCCTGCTTGTAGATGGCATCATAAATATAAAGGACCGAACCGCCTGGATAACCAAAAACGTGTTCGACGCCTTCTTCAGCCAGGCACCGGACGAGAATCTCGGAACCTGTCATTTCTAAACTCATACTTCTTTCCTTTCAAGGTCCATTGGAAATTGATCGGATGCTCTTTCCTGGCGAAACAGAACACAAAATCCTGTCCATCAGGACAGGAAACCGGTCTCCGTCTCTCGCACTTGTGGCACGGGTCAGGGCAAACAGCTTTCAAAACAGCAACAGCAGTCTTCACGTACGGCGGCTATAGGTCACCATTGTGAGCGCACTTTCCACCACCGGGTAACGGGCGGATGCATTGAATGCCTGCAATATTTTGAACGGGCATTGCTCAATTACAAAAACATATACAATCCAAGGGATTGTATAAAATATCTTATTTTACACCACTATCATCCCACCGTCAGGATTATTGCTTCAATTTACCAGGAGCCTGCCTTGTCCATAGAGTGGTAAATGCACCACAAGTCCATTTTCCCAGAAGCCCATGAAAGGCATGAAGGATCAACGCCTGCCGGTTTTCAGTTCCCGCAGCTGTTCAACCCGCCGACGGCGGATGTTCTGGGGCAGATCTGCCAGTGGGCGGTAAATCTCAATGCGGTCATATGGCGCCAGCAACCTGTCCTTTGGCACTTTCCTGCCATAAATCCCGACAGCACCTTTCCCAAGTGCATCAGCAAACCGCTCTGCCACCCCTGCCTGTTCCAATGCCTGGGCAACCGTCGTCCCCTGAAGCACATCCAGGTCCAAAACCCAGGTTTCTTCAGGAGAGGCATAACAGACCTGGATGGGAAAATGTGGAAAATCAACAATAGGTTCAGCCATAAACCGCCTTTGCCCGCCGCTGGAATGCGGCAACCAGATCAATGGTCATTGCATTGAAAAACGGTTCCAGCATCTTGCCGAGCAGGCTGTTCGCAAAAACATAACGCATCGACAAGGTCACGGTACAATGTGAACCGTCAATGGGTGTGAATGTCCATTCTCCTGCCAGTTCATGGAAGACCCCCTTTCCCAGCTGTATCCGGATAGACGAAGATGGTGTATTCTGGTTGCGTGTTGTGAATGTCTGCCGGATACCCATCACATTCATATGCATTTCGGCAAGCACGGTCTGGTTGACAGCATCACGCTGGACCTTGACACTGTCGCACCACGGCAGGAATGCGGGGTAGGACTCGATATCTTCCACCAGTGCGTACATCTGTGCCGCACTGTAATCAAGCTGGATTGTTTTGTAGACTGCCGTCATAATGGCTGGACAGGTAAAAAACCGTTATTTTAAACAAGGATGGGGAAAAAAATGTCAATTGCTGACAATAAAAAAGCCTTCCACGATTATTTTATCGAAGAACGCCATGAGGCTGGCATGGCCCTGGAAGGTTGGGAGGTCAAAGCCATCCGTGCGGGACGTGTTCAACTCAAAGAAGCCTATGTCATCATCCGTGGTGGGGAAATCTATCTTTTCGGAGCCCATATCAGCCCATTGGCAACGGCTTCCACCCATATCAAGCCGGATCCGGTCCGT
>JBJEXA010000029.1:0-4283 GCA_051885335.1 Oxalobacter sp.
CGAACCATGAAATTCCGCTTTCCTATCGTCATCATTGACGAAGATTACCGTTCCGAAAATTCTTCAGGCCTTGGTATCCGTGCATTGGCGCAGGCTATTGAAGATGAAGGTATGGAGGTTTTGGGTGTCACCAGTTATGGCGACCTGTCACAGTTTGCTCAGCAGCAATCCCGTGCCTCTGCATTTGTCCTTTCGATTGATGACGAGGAATTCGGTGAAGGTACGGCAGCTGAAGTCGATGAAGCGTTGAAAGCACTACGTTCATTCGTCACCGAAATCCGTGCAAAGAATGCTGATATCCCCATCTATCTCTATGGTGAAACCCGTACTTCACGTCATATCCCCAATGACCTGCTCCGCGAACTGCATGGATTCATCCATATGTTTGAGGACACACCGGAATTTGTCGCCAAGCATATCATCCGTGAAGCGCGGACTTATCTGGATGGCCTTGCGCCTCCATTCTTCCGGGCATTGATGCATTATGCTCAGGATGGTTCTTATTCATGGCATTGTCCAGGACATTCAGGTGGCGTCGCCTTTCTGAAATCACCGATTGGTCAGATGTTCCACCAATTCTTCGGCGAGAACATGCTACGGGCGGATGTCTGCAATGCAGTTGAAGAACTGGGTCAGCTGCTGGACCATACGGGGCCCGTTGCAAAAAGTGAACTGAATGCTGCACGTATCTTCAACGCAGACCATTGCTATTTTGTAACTAATGGCACATCGACTTCCAACAAAATTGTCTGGCACTCGATGATTGCCGACAACGATATTGTTGTGGTTGACCGAAACTGCCATAAATCCATCCTGCATGCCATCATCATGACTGGTGCGATTCCAGTCTTCCTGATGCCGACACGGAACCATTATGGGATTATCGGTCCTATTCCCAAATCAGAATTCGATTTTGAGGCCATCCAGCAGAAAATCGAGGCAAATTCATTTGCAAGCCAAGTGCCGAATAAGAAACCCCGTATCCTGACCATCACGCAATCAACTTATGACGGTATCGTCTATAACGATGAAACCATCAAAACGATGCTGGACGGCAAGATTGATGCCTTGCATTTCGATGAAGCATGGCTGCCGCACGCCTGCTTCCATGATTTTTACCGTGACATGCATGCCATCAGTGAATGGGGTAAACGCGCACAGAAATCACTGGTGTTCTCCACCCAGTCCACCCATAAGCTGTTGGCTGGGCTTTCCCAAGCATCACAGATCTTGGTCAAGGAATCGGAAGAAGTGAAACTGGACCAGAATTCTTTCAATGAATCATTCCTGATGCACACATCGACTTCACCGCAGTATGCCATCATTGCTTCCTGTGACGTTGCCGCTGCGATGATGGAACCGCCTGGCGGTACAGCACTGGTTGAGGAATCCATTCTTGAGGCACTGGACTTCCGCCGTGCGATGAAAAAGATTGACAACGAGTTTGCTGATGACTGGTGGTTCCAGGTCTGGGGACCGGAAGAATTTGCTGAAGACGGCATCGGTGAACGTGATGATTGGATATTGAAAGCAGAAGACAACTGGCATGGTTTCGGTAACATCGCGCCAAATTTCAACATGCTGGATCCCATCAAGGCAACCGTCATCACACCTGGGCTCTCATTGACTGGTGACTTTGAGGAAACCGGCATCCCTGCTTCCATTGTCAAAACTTTCCTGGCTGAGGATGGCATCATTGTCGAGAAATGTGGACTGTACAGTTTCTTCATCATGTTTACCATTGGCATTACCAAAGGCCGTTGGAACACACTGGTCGCTTCTTTACAGCAGTTCAAGGATGATTACGACAAGAACCAACCGATCTGGCGTGTCTTGCCTGAGTTTGCAGCAGCAAATCCCTGCTATGAGCGAATGGGACTTAAAGACCTATGCCAGCAGATACACGATTTTTACCGTGAGAACGACGTTGCCCGACTGACGACTGAGATGTACCTGTCAGACATGAGCCCAGCGATGAAACCGTCTGACGCTTATGCGAAACTGGTACACCGTGAAGTGGAGCGGGTGCCGATTGATGATCTTGAAGGACGTGTCACATCCATCCTGCTGACTCCTTATCCGCCTGGTATCCCATTGCTGATTCCCGGTGAACGGTTCAACAAAACGATTGTCGATTACCTAAAATTTGCCCGCCATTTCAACAGCCGTTTCCCAGGTTTTGATACGGATGTCCATGGCCTGATCAGGATGGAGAAAGATGGAAAAACGGAATACTTTGTGGACTGTGTCAAGACGGAATGTATTGACTGACTGTTGAAACCAGCAGCTGGTCCAACGAAATGCAGGGAAATAGGTGTTATGTTTTCCTGCGTTTCCTTTACCAGCATTGGACACGGTTATGGCCTGCCGGCAACCGCGCGCAGTCTTTTATAATCGGCGATCCATTGCGTTCCATCCCAAAGCACTGGTTTTAACAAAACATCCATTTCCCAGGCAATCTGCTGCTGTTCAGCATCAGGCAACGTGGCAAGTTCTTTGACATAAAACTGTCTTACAAAGTCCCTGATGCCCTCCTCGCCTTGTAATGGAGTGGGACGGTCATAGGTATAGCAGGCTTCAACCTTAAACCCTGCCGCTTCCAGCAATGCGCCAAAGCGGTCAGCTGTCTCAAAATTGAAATGTGTCTGGTATCGGAATCCATGGTTCATGGCACAATGCTGGAACGCATTTTCTATCGCTTGGATATTGCCTTCTGCCCCAAATTCACAGATCAACAACCCCTGAGGCTTCAAAGCTCTGTAAATGTTCTCAACCAAAATATGATGTCTAGGAATCCAATGGAATACGGCATTGGAAAAGATAACATCCCAGACTTGGTCAAAATCCATAGCCAAAGCATCCATGACGGCAAACCGAATGTCAGGAAATGCTGCTTTTGCCTTTGCAATCATCTCAGGTGAAGCATCACAACCCAGCACATCATGCCCCATCATGGCCATCTGACCCGCAAGGGTTCCTGTACCACAGCCCAAGTCAAGGATGCCTAACCGCTTTTCTGTCGGCAGATAATCCAACAGCCCTTTTCCATATTCAGAGACATATCCCTGCTTTTCATCATATAGGCCTGGTTTCCAAGTCATGGTTGGATTCACTTCCAAGAATGGAGTTGATAATGGTTCAACAAGATGCCCATATATACTGGACATCAGGGATTATTCTCTATCAGCCCTGACAGCCAATCAAGCTCCATCATGCACGTTGTCTGTGCAGAAGCTCTGAAATAGTGCATACGTGATTGGATATGGTGCAGCCGTGCCAAAAGATAGACTGTTGTCCCAAAGGATGCTACATTTCAAAGCTGTCAGACCATACGTCTATGGGGGACGTATTTTTATTCAATCTAATGGGGAACTTTAAAAATGACAACCAGAGTTGGTATTTTAGGCTACGGCAATCTCGGCCGTGGTGTTGAATGTGCCGTCAATGATGCAGAAGACATGGAGCTGGCAGCAGTTTTCACAAGACGAGACCCAGCATCCCTGAAAATCCTGTCTAAGAATGCAGCCGTTGCGAGCATCAATGATGCGGCGGACTATAAGGACAAGATTGATGTCATGATTCTCTGCGGTGGCAGCGCAACTGACCTGCCAAAGCAAACACCAGAATATGCCAAGCTTTTCAATGTAGTGGATAGTTTTGATACCCATGCCAAGATTCCAGAACATTTCAACAATGTCGATGCTTCTGCCAAGGTTGGCAGCAAGGTTGCCTTGATTTCCGCAGGTTGGGATCCAGGCATGTTTTCTTTGAACCGCCTGTATGCCAATGCCATCCTGCCACAGGGCAATGACTACACTTTCTGGGGCAAAGGCGTCAGCCAAGGGCATTCTGATGCCATCCGTCGGGTGAAAGGTGTCAAGGATGCCAGACAGTACACCTGTCCGATTGACAGTGCCCTGGAAGCTGTCCGGTCTGGTTCCAACCCTGAATTGAGTACCCGTCAGAAACATACCCGCCTGTGTTATGTTGTGCTTGAAGAAGGTGCTGATGCGGCTACAGTTGAAAATGAAATCAAGACCATGCCAAATTACTTCTCTGACTATGACACCACTGTCAACTTCATCTCCCAGGAAGAACTGCTCAGGGACCACAATGGTATTCCACATGGCGGTTTTGTCTTCCGGACTGGTGTCACCGGTGCAGACAAAGAAAACAGGCATATCATCGAATACAGTCTGAAACTGGATTCCAATCCGGAATTCACGGCAAATGTCCTCGTTGCTTATGCCCGTGCTGTCGTCCGTCTGAATAAAGAAGGTGTA
>JBJEXA010000030.1:0-4261 GCA_051885335.1 Oxalobacter sp.
AGAAGTTGAAAAAACAGTTATGATCCAAAGTCCGCCGCCTGCCTTTCCATAAGGCAGGCGGTGCCTTGACTGTCAGTCAGATACCGTTCGGCCGTGCAGGGAAGCTTTTGCAATCTGATGGCAGGAATCTTTCATAGACTGGTAATTCTCAGCCAACTGCAGGGTTTCTGCATCAAAGGTATTTCCCAAAGCATAGGGGAGCGGTCTGAATACCGAATGGTCCTGTATGCCCAACGTTGCACCAAGAACAAACCCAAAAGCTATCAGGCAGAAATAGGTGGTACTTGCCAACTTCTCTACAGCAGTCATTTTTCTTTTATCAGCCATTTTCAAACCTCTTTCATTTCAATCTGTCCCTTTTCTGTTTCATAGTCCAAAACTGTGGCGGTTTGGATATATCAGGCTGTACCAGGGACAACCAGTGAGCCGACACCTTCTTTATAGGTCTTTGCTGGGTAGGAAAGAAGCGGTTTTTTGATGATAAAAATTCAGGTTTTTCAATAAGTTACAAAAAATTACAGAAGATTGTGAAAATTTGTTTTAAGGATAGTGGGTAGAGGAGAGTGTGTTTTTACAGTGGTGTTTCCTTGGTTTTTACGGCGGATGTTTGAATTCCCTCCCCTTTTTTTTCTGGAAAAGACCGGACTTAAGGTTGCAGAAGGCAAAAAAAACCATGCCGTGAAGGCATGGTCAAGAAAAACAAAACTTGAATAGGGAGTTTCATTATGCAGAAACTGAAGTTAACTTTCAATAAAAAGAGAGTGAATGTTCAATTTTATTGATATATATCAACAAACGAGACAAAGCGACCTTGTTATCCAAAATTTTCTGTTGCGAAATGGCATCAGTCGAGAAAAAACTTGCTGGAGAAGAAAGTTTCCTGATTTCTCAAGGTGCTGTGAAAAAAGACTTTGGTAGTTTAAAAATATCTGTGAAACGGATTCTTAAACCATTTAAAGAAGACGATTGACAACTTTATTGAAGATTTTTATCTATTTTTCCTGAATTATTCGATTTTGATAGTTGTCTTTCAATTTGCTTGTGCTTACATTTCTCTCAATACAACATTTTTTGTAACTTATGAAATATCTTGTATATGTAATAATTTGCGAATGAGGGTGATATTGGTAATTCAAGGATAATTATCAGGAAAACTAGGCATAGATTGTTATAACATATATCTTATGTTTTTTTTTGCATAAAAAGTGTTTCAATTCAAAACCAGAAATTGGCTTGAATGGAAGCTGGGTTCTTAAGTCCTGGTGTTAGGGGTTGTGTACTGTACATATCTTTAGGGTTATTGACTCAGGTGCACTGGTCATTGCCTTGTAATCGGGTTTGTGTACTGTAAGTACCTTTAGGGTTATTCGGGATAACCGTCATAAAGACCATTTTGATAAAACCGTATTTAATGAGGAAAATATGAAAAAAGCCTTGCTCAATTACCGTCATCTGTACTATTTCTGGATGACTGCAAAAGAAGGTAGTGTCACCAAGGCAGCAGAACGGATTGGAGTTGCTGTCCAAACCATCAGTATGCAGCTTTCCCTGCTGGAAAAGAGTCTAGGGAAAGTGCTTTTCACTCAACAGGGCAGACGGCTTGTGGTGACGGAAGCAGGACGTGTGGCAATGGAATATGCTGACCGGATTTTCCAGTTGGGAGAGCAGATGCAGGAAACCATGCAGGATATGGATATCGGCGGTGTTCGGCTGACAGTCGGTGTCTCGGATTCCTTGCCGAAAACGCAGATTGTCAACCTCCTGTCACCGGCTCTGCAGATACCCCAGCTGCATATTGAATGTTATGAAGGCGGATATGACCACCTGCTGGAAGATCTGGCCTTGCACCGTCTCGACCTGGTGCTGGGACAGAAACCTGCCGATATTTCTGACAATATACGTTACCATAACCAGCATCTGTGTTCTGCAAAGGTTTGGATATTCGGTATTCCTGAGTTGGCAGAACAGTATCGGCACAATTTCCCACAAAGTCTGAATGGTGCACCATTCCTGATGCCGACAAAGAACCATGCAGTCAGGATTCGCCTCAACCGCTGGTTCGATCAGGAGGACCTCAAGCCAAGAATTGTCGGTGAATTTTCAGACTCCGCCTTGCTGAAGGTCTTTGCTTCCAGTGGCATGGGGCTTTTCCATGCCCCTTATTCACTGCGTAGCGTGATGAAAGAGCGTTACCACAGTGTTCCTGTCGGTGAGATGGAAGGGATGGAAGAAAAATACTATGCAATTTACCTTGACAAGAAAATAAACCATGTCGGGATTGAGCGCATACTGGCGGCAAACCAGGCTGATGCGGGGATTCTTTAGATGCTTTCAAGGAGGATGATCAGACTCCAAGACCATAGCTGGTGGCATCATCGTTCGTTTCGTAATAGCTGGTGACAAGGTTTCCTTTGTCAAAAGTCAGAACCAAGTATCGTGCATAGACAGAGGAATAACCGATGCATATGGCATTCTGAAGTTCCCCTTGAGGCAAGCTGAACGTGCCGGAGTACCATGAAGCAAAAACCCGCTTGCCAGCATCGGGAAAGATTGTTTTCAGGTCAACAACTTGGCCGTTTTCCAGCATTCCCTCCAGCCCTGTCAGATAAAGTTTTCCGTCTTCCAATTCCCATGTACCGACATAACCACGCCATAAAGCGGTATGTGGCACATAGAAGGCGGGACGGTTCTCAGTTGCTTCAAACCAGGCTTCCAACGGCTGTTCATAGGGCAGGTCGCAGTGATTGCCTTGGTAAATCAGTTTTTCAGGAACCTGTGGCAGCATTTCATTCCTTTGGACAGATACTTTGGATAGATAGGCAGCATAATGTCATACACTGACACGACTGCCAAGGCAGAATGGAAAGGAGTTGCATATCCTATCTGACAGAGAAAGGCTTTCCATGCCGGGATGCTTGAAAAAAAGCATATCCTTGGCTATTGTGGATGAAAACAACCAATGGAGCTGAAATGACCAAGATCATTTGTCCGAAGTGCGGCGGCAAGCGTATTGCTGAAAACCGGTGGGGTAAGCATATCTTCACGGAAAAACTGTTCAGTGAAGTCGAGAAAGGGCATGTCCGTATCAAAAAAGGAAAGAAAAAGGACAGTTCCTGTGAATACTGGTGCCACAAATGCAGGAAAGATTTTGGTAGAAGCCGTCCGCGTTTTCCTGCCGAAGACATTTCCCGTTTCTGCCTTTCCATCGGGAATGCTTCTAATGGTCATACAACTGTAGAGATTTACCCGATCGACAAGGTTATCATGGCGGTGGTTGATCATTCCGTCCAGGATGTCATCATTTCAAACCGCCCTGCTTTATGGGTCAACGGTAAACTCTGGAATGCCTTTACCAGGAAGCTGCTCAAGGATAACCTGTTGCTTGAATGGTCAAAACGGTATGAAGGACCGGAAAGCCCCGACGGCATCCAATGGTCATTGGATATCCAATTCAGCCTTTCCAAGCATTTCAGGTGGTCTGGATCCAATCAATGGCCGCCGTACTGGAATGCGATGCTCAAACGGCTGCTCAGGCTTTTGAAAAGATCGTTGTCCAGCACTGAAACAGATAAGGTTACCAGAGTTTGGCTGGAGCAGTGCCTTGCGCATATTGAAGCGGGTAGTTCCCCACAGAAAAAGCCTGGGGTATTGGAAGACATGGATGAAGGGGATGAACTGGAGGAAGACTTCAGTCAGCCATGAAGCCATGAAACACTGTTTCCTGCAGCGGCGCATCAGAAAACAGTTGTTTGGACTGCTGTTTTCACAACATTTAATCAACGGGATGGGGTTCCAGAAAAGCCGTTTCACAGACGTGCTGGCCGGTGATGCTATACTTGAAAACCGGAGGTTTTCCGCATGTTCAACATCGTAATGAATGCGTTGGCAAAAGGTTTTTTCCGTGCATTCCTGTTTTTCTGTATCTGGTTTTTAGGCTATCTGTCTTGGCGGTGGATCAACCGTAAACAGGTAGGTGCTGTCCGTCCTTTCTGGCTTGATATTGTCATTGTTGCCGGCATTGCTGGATTGATTGGTGCCATCAGTGGAATGCGGTATCATCGTCTGGACATGATTGTCGCTCCAACTGTCTTTATCTTGGGGGCATGGATAGCTTGGACAAACTGGAAAAAGAGAAAACCGGAACCTTCCCAGAATACAGATACTTCAGACTCACAGTCTAGCAGTAACCATATTGCCAATCCGTTCAAGCAGAACAGGAATTGAAAACAGGATTCAAGTGGAAACCCGTCAGATGGAAAAT
>JBJEXA010000031.1:0-4258 GCA_051885335.1 Oxalobacter sp.
ATTTAAAACTGAATACCCGCTGCAGATCCTCCCGTTTCAGCAGAACGGTATTGCCCATCTTTCTGGAAAGACCCGGCGCAACATCAAGCGGCGACTCGATTGCAACATCATAAACCCGTGAGGTCAGTATTTTTTTCAGATAATCAACCATAACGAACCTGGAACAATTCCTGTAAACTTCCACAATTATAATCCGCGTCTGATATGCTTGAGCCTGTTTCAGAAGATTTCCCATATCCACGGACCATATGAGGGAAAACAGACAGAGGGAAAGAAACTCGAATCCATGATTGAATCCGCCGTTTACTGGCTGCTTGACTGGCTTGCCGTGCCTGGTGTTGGACTGACGGCTGTGTTTGTTATCTGCTTTGTATCTGCCACGCTGCTTCCTCTTGGATCAGAACCAGCTGTTTTTGCTGTTGCCGCAGCCGATGGCAGCATGTTCTGGACCGTCATGGTGGTTGCTACCATTGGAAACACCCTTGGCGGATTGGTCAACTACTGGATCGGCTACTGTGCCAAACAGGCCTTTGCCAAGGAACGGGAAACCAAATGGTTCAGATGGCTTGAGCGGTTCGGAGCCAAGACTATGCTGCTGGGATGGATGCCCGCTATCGGCGATCCACTCTGTACCTTGGCAGGATGGCTCAGGCTGCCATTCTGGCCCTGCACGGCTTATATGGCTATCGGCAAATTCCTGCGGTATGTCACCATGACTTGGATTCTGCTCAACATACCGTCTGAATCATGGCGTGTTATTGCAGGTTTACTGGGATGAAAAGGAAAACAATGGAAAACTGTGTACTCTGCAAAACAGCCGGCGCCGAAGTCATTTACCGGTCTGCCAAATGGCGGGTTCTGATTATTGATGATGATAGTCTGCCTGGTTTCTGCCGTGTTGTCCTGAATGACCATGTTGCTGAAATGACCGACCTGTCTACTAGTGAACGGGATACTTTCATGACGGTTGTCTGGTTGGTCGAACAGGCTGTACGGGATGCCATGCAGCCTGACAAAATCAATCTTGCCTCCCTCGGCAATATGGTTCCTCATCTGCACTGGCACATTATCCCACGCTATAAAGATGATGTAACCTTTCCAGATGCCATCTGGGCGACACCGCACAGAACCATTGCAACAGACATCCTCGCATCACGGAAACAGCGTGTCCCAGTCCTGCGCAGATTGCTCAAGGAACGGCTTACCGCATATTATGGAGAATCTCTTCCATTATAAGGATCATGACAAAACTGACCCATTTCGGCTTCCAGCAGGTCGATGAAAGCAAAAAGGCCGGCAAGGTTGCCCAAGTTTTCACGAAAGTCGCTGGGCACTATGACCTGATGAACGACCTTATGTCTGGTGGACTTCATCGGTTATGGAAAGCTTTTGCCATCAACCAGGCAGGTATCCGGAAAGGCTTCAGGGTTTTGGATATTGCAGGTGGAACCGGCGACATGGCAGAAGCTTTCGCCCGGCAGACAGGCAAAGAAGGAGAAGTCTGGCTCACCGACATCAATGAAACCATGCTCCAGCAAGGACGTGACCGTCTTCTCAATAAAGGTATCCTGTTGCCTGTTGCTGTCTGTGATGCTGAGAAACTACCTTTCCCGGACAATTGGTTCGACCGGGTCATGGTCTCTTTTGGCTTGCGCAACATGACCCACCAAGAAACTGCGCTTGCGGAAATGTTTCGGGTTCTGAAACCTGGCGGTAAGGCAATGATTCTCGAGTTTTCCAGAATCTGGGCCCCCTTACAGGCAGTCTATGACCTTTATTCGTTTACTGTACTGCCATGGCTTGGCAAGCATATCGCCAACAGCGAAGACAGTTACCAATACCTTGCGGAATCCATCCGTATGCATCCAGACCAAGAAACCCTGAAAAAAATGATGGATGATGCCGGGTTTGTCCTCACAAAATACCATAATCTCAGTGCAGGCATCGTCGCCCTGCATACCGGTATGAAACTGTAATACGGGAACGGAAAAAACATGCGGAAAATCTGGCGGCTCATCTCCATCTTTTTCATCATGTTCCGGCATGGGCTTGATGACATGGCCCTTTCATACCTGTTCAGCAAAGGTGCCGCATCCTTCTATCGGACTGTCTTTTTCTGGCGGGGACTTTCCCGGCCAGCAGCTGAACGTTTCCGCAGTGCACTTGAAGAACTCGGTCCCATCTTCATCAAACTCGGACAGGTCCTTTCTACACGCCGTGATCTGCTGTCGGAAGATTTTGCGAATGAACTCGCCAAGCTGCAGGATCAGGTTGCCCCCTTTGATGCTGACCTGGCTGTCAACCAGATCACCCAAAGCCTTGGCGTTCCCCCGACGGCTCTTTTTGCCAGCTTCGACCTGAAACCTGTTGCATCGGCATCCATTGCCCAGGTCCATTTCGCAGAACTCAAGGACGGGCGCAAGGCAGCCGTCAAGATCCTGCGTCCTGACATCCAGCGGCGTATCGAACGCGATATTGAACTCATGTATGCCTTCGCTGCCCTTGGCGAGCGGTACTGGCAGGATGGCAGACGGCTCCGTCTGACGGAAGTCGTCCATGAATTCGACCTTTCCCTGCACAATGAAATTAATCTGCTGTGCGAGGCTGCCAATTACAGCCAGCTTCGCCGCAACTTCTCCGGTTCCGACAAGCTTGTTGTTCCTGAAATCTATTGGGAATACTGTTCCGCAGAAGTCCTCACCATGGAACGCATGGCAGGCATTCCCGTCTCTCATATCGATGAACTCAGAGAAGCTGGGTTTGACCTTAAGCAGCTTTCACACAACGGTGTTGATATCTTCCTGACCCAGGTCTTTGACCACGCCTTCTTCCATGCAGACATGCACCCAGGGAATATTCTCATCTCCACCATGCCGGAATCATGGGGCAAGTTCATTGCCCTTGACCTCGGCATCGTCGGTATGCTGGATGATTTTGACTGGGAATACCTCTCCAAGAACTTCATCGCTTTCTTCCGAAGGGACTACCACCTTGTCGCACAGACCCATATCGAATGTGGTTGGGTGCCACCAGAAACCCGAGCTGTTGAACTGGAAGCCGCCATCCGCACCTGCTGTGAACCGGTATTCGACCGTCCGTTGAAAGACTTCTCTTTTGGGCTTGTCCTGATGCACCTCTTCCAGACCTCGCGGCGTTTTAATATCGAAATCCAGCCACAGCTTATCCTGCTGCAGAAAACCATGCTCAACATTGAAGGGCTTGGCAGACAGCTTGCCCCTGACCTTGATCTTTGGCAGACAGCAAAACCTTTTCTTGAGAACTGGATGAAACGGCAGCCTGACACCCGGAAACTCATCCAGCGTATCAAGATGGAATCCATCAGTTACAGCCGTATCTTGCCAAGGCTACCGCTTCTCATCCAGCAGGCTTTGGAAAAAAATGCCCTGGCAGACCGCCATGTCCGGCAGTCTGGAGGTTCGACTGAATGCCAGAACAGGCATCAACCGCCTTCGCACTGGTTTGCCTGGCTCATGATTGGTCTCGGGCTCGGTGCTGTCCTGACCTATCTTGCCCATTTACATGGGTTTCTTTTCTGAAAATCCCTCCAGTATCCCAGCCATCGAACAAACCAACAGATATTTTCTGTTCCTAAAATAAGACACTATCTCTGATGACTGGGAATATCACCCGTTCCATCGGCATTTTTTCCTGACGCTCCCTGTTTTTTCCCTATAATCCCTTTATTTTTTCAACAACCCATTTTTTCTATGCCACCCACATGAATACACTGGTCTGGTTTGTCATCCTGTACTGGGTCGCCTCTGTTGGCATTGGCGTGTTTGCCGCACGTTTTGTCAGAAGCTCCAAAGACTTCGCTGTTGCAGGCCGTGCCCTTCCTCTGTACGTTGTGACAGCCACGGTGTTTTCTACTTGGTTCGGTTCCGAGGCTGTACTTGGCATTCCGCCGACTTTCGTTGAAGAAGGTTTTGTCGGTGTCACCTCAGACCCCTTCTGTTCAGGTATGTGCTTGGTTCTGGTCGGTCTCCTGATTGCGAAGAAACTGTACCGCATGAACCTGATGACCATCACCGATTTCTACCGTAACCGTTATGGCAGGGCAGTCGAAGTCATCGTCGCACTCAGCATTGTTGTATCATACCTTGGTTGGGTTTCCGCCCAGATCAAGGCACTTGGCCTTGTCTTCAACATCATTTCCGACGGTGCGGTCTCCGTCAATATCGGCATGGTCATCGGACTCACCTGTGTTTTGGTTTATACCCTGCTTGGTGGGATGTGG
>JBJEXA010000032.1:0-4214 GCA_051885335.1 Oxalobacter sp.
CATTATTGTTCTTCTGACGACATTCAAACACTTTACCGACCGGAGCAATTCGGAGAGTATTGAGCCCATTAACTATTCACAGTTCCTTGATGGCGTGAAATCAAAACGCATCAAGGAAGTCGTCATTGAAGACAGGACCATTACCGCAACAACATCTGATGGGAAACACGTCCGGACAGGCGTGACCTATCTTGACCGTGGGTTGGTCGGTGACCTGGTTGACAACGGTGTTGAATTTGATGTCAAACCACCAGAAGAACCATCTTTCTGGTCCCAGATTCTGATTTCATGGTTCCCGATGATCCTGCTTGTCGGTGTCTGGATATTCTTCATGCGCCAGATGCAGGGAGGTGGCAAAGGGGGGGCTTTCTCCTTCGGAAAATCGAAGGCCCGGATGATTGACCAGAAAAACAATACCGTGACCTTCAGTGATGTTGCCGGCTGTGATGAAGCCAAGGAAGAAGTCGCAGAAGTCGTTGATTTCCTTCGTGACCCAGGTAAATTCCAGAAACTGGGTGGACGCATTCCTCGTGGCATGCTACTCGTTGGTCCACCAGGAACCGGCAAAACCCTACTGGCACGCGCCATCGCTGGAGAAGCACAGGTGCCTTTCTTCTCGATTTCCGGTTCTGACTTTGTTGAAATGTTTGTTGGCGTCGGCGCTTCCCGTGTGCGTGACATGTTTGAAAACGCCAAAAAACACAATCCATGCATTGTGTTTATTGATGAAATCGATGCCGTTGGCCGTCATCGCGGTGCTGGTATGGGCGGTGGCAACGACGAACGTGAACAGACCCTGAACCAGCTGCTTGTTGAAATGGATGGCTTTGAGCCGAACTCAAGCACTATTGTGGTCGCAGCAACCAACCGCGTAGATGTACTGGACAAGGCATTGCTGCGTCCAGGCCGTTTTGACCGTCAGGTTGTTGTTCCGTTGCCTGATGTGAAAGGACGTGAACAGATCCTGAATGTCCATATGCGCAAAGTACCTGTTGCACCGGATGTCAATCCGAACGTCCTCGCACGCGGTACACCAGGCTTTTCAGGTGCAGATCTGGCAAATCTGGTCAATGAATCAGCCCTTTTTGCTGCCCGCAAGAACAAACGTCTGGTTGAAATGCAGGACTTTGAAGATGCAAAAGACAAACTCCTGATGGGACCAGAGCGCAAATCCTTCGTCATGCGTGAAGAGGAACGCCGCAACACGGCCTACCATGAATCCGGTCATACCGTTGTGGCAAAACTGCTGCCAACCGCTGATCCTGTTCATAAAGTCACCATCATGCCGCGTGGGCAGGCATTGGGTTTGACATGGCAGCTGCCGGAACATGACCAGGTCAACATGTACAAGGCCAAGATGCTGGAAGACATCTCCATCCTTCTGGCAGGACGTATTGCAGAAGAAATCTTCATGCACCAGATGTCAACCGGGGCATCCAATGACTTTGAACGTGCGACCAAACTTGCCCGTGCGATGGTGACCCGTTTCGGGATGTCTGAAGAACTGGGTGTCATGGTCTATGATGATACCGAACAAGACATGTTCTTCGGTGGCAGGATGTCTTCCAGGACTGTTTCTGAGGCAACCCAGCAGAAAGTCGATGCAGAAATCCGTCGGATTCTGGATGAACGCTATGTCGTTTCACGGAACCTGCTGGAAGCCAACCGGGATAAAGTTGAGAAAATGGCGGCATTGCTGCTCGAACACGAAACACTGGATGCGCAGCAGATTGACAATGTCATGAAAGGCATTGAAAATTTCCCGGCTGCTGATCCAGCAGTTCCTCCGGAAGCATCACCGGCACCAGCGGTTTGATACCAGCTGCATTGATAGAACAGAAAGGGTGGGCAAATGCAAGTCCGCCCTTTTTTAAAGGTAGAAAATGACAGATTTCCAATGCGGGCGGTTCCGTTTCAGTCTAGGCGATAATGACAGCCGTCCGTTGGTGATGGGCATCCTGAACATCACACCCGATTCATTTTCCGATGGCGGACAGTACCTGTCTTTGTCTTTGGCATTGAAACACGCTGAACAAATGATAGCTGCCGGAGTGGACATCATCGACATTGGTGGTGAATCATCACGCCCTGGTTCTGAGCCAGTCTCCTTGCAGGAAGAACTTGACAGAGTACTTCCAATCATTGAAGCATTAAAAGACTGTGGGAAGCCGCTCTCCATCGACACCTACAAACCAGAAACCATGAAAGCTGTGCTGGAATCCGGGGCAGATATGATCAATGACATCTGTGGTTTCCAGTCTGAAGCATCCAGGCAGGCAGTTGCCGGTTCATCTTGTGGCCTTTGCATCATGCACATGCAGGGCAATCCCAAAACCATGCAGGACAAGCCATACTATCAGGATGTCATCGGAGAAGTGACAGCCTTTCTGGCAAAACAGGCTGATGAATTGACCCAGTCAGGGGTTGCCCACGAGCGCATAGTCATTGACCCAGGCTTTGGTTTTGGCAAGACAAAGGAAGACAACATCCGGCTGTTGAAAAACATGGCCGGATTGGAAAAAACCTTAGGACTGCCTGTCCTTGCCGGACTGTCACGAAAAACCCTCATTGGTCAGATAACTGGCAAACCGATAGAAAGAAGGCTGGCAGGCAGCCTGGCAGTTGCATTGGCTGCTGCAGAGAATGGAGCAACTATCCTGCGGGTACATGATGTGGATGAAACCGTGGATGCCTTGAAAATCTGGCAGGCAGTCCACTGACAGAGCATGAAAGAAAGAGCCATGAAACGACATTATTTTGGAACCGATGGTGTCAGAGGCAGGGTTGGACAGTCACCGATCACCCCAGACTTTGTGATGCGGTTAGGCTATGCAGCAGGCAAAGTCCTGACAAGAATCAACCAGGCCAAAGACACACCGGTCGCCCTGATTGGGAAAGACACCCGTATCTCAGGCTACATGCTGGAAGCCGCGCTTCAGGCGGGGTTGTCGTCTGCTGGAGTTGATGTCATGCTCTCCGGACCAGTTCCAACACCAGCCATTGCCTATCTGACACGGGCATTGCGCCTTTCTGCCGGTATCGTCATCTCAGCATCCCATAATCCTTACCATGACAATGGCATCAAATTCTTTTCCGCTTTGGGCAACAAATTGCCTGATGACCTGGAACTGGAAATTGAATCCCTGATAGACAAACCCATGGAATGCGCACCTTCTGAAAAACTGGGTAAAGCAGGTCGTCTGGATGATGCCAGAGGGCGTTATATCGAATTCTGCAAAAGCACCTTCCCAACAGATTACGACCTTAGAGGCATGAAAATCGTCGTAGACTGCGCCAATGGTGCCGGTTACAGCGTTGCCCCCTGCGTCTTCCATGAACTGGGTGCAGAAGTTGTAACGATCGGAACAGAACCCGATGGCATGAACATCAACCTGAACTGTGGGGCAACCTCGCTGGATGCACTGTCCAAAGCCGTGGTTGAACAGCAGGCAGATCTTGGTATTGCCTTGGATGGCGATGCCGACCGCTTAATCATGGTTGATGCAACAGGCAAAGTCTATAACGGCGACCAGCTGCTGTACCTGATTGCCAAAGACCGCATGTCATACAGTGATGTAAAAGGCGTTGCAGGGACATTGATGACCAACATGGCCGTAGAAGTCGCATTCAAGGAGCGGCATATCGCTTTCGGACGTGCAAACGTTGGCGACCGGTATGTGCTTGAAATGCTGAAAGAGAAAGGCTGGCTGCTGGGAGGCGAAGGGTCAGGCCATATCATCTGCCTGGACAAACATACAACTGGTGATGGCATCATCTCTGCATTGCGGGTGCTTTCAGCATTGCGGCATCACAAAACCACATTGCCAGTATTCATCGAAGAACTGAAACTGTTTCCACAGACATTGGTCAATGTCCGGGTGACACCTGGTTTCAATTGGAAAGAAAATCAGGAAATCCTGTCAGAAAAAGAAAAAGTTGAAGCAGAACTGGACGGTAGGGGACGTGTTCTCATCAGGGCATCAGGCACCGAACCGCTGATCCGTTTCATGGTTGAGGCAGAAGATGCAGGGATGGCTGAAAGTGCTGCCCACCGTATTGCTGCAAAATGTCCTAGTGTTGCTGCATGATATTGTTTCATAGCAGTGTAGTCATGGGAATATCTTGACGTTCAGGAAACCAGCAGGTAATATTCACAGTCTCGGGGCGTAGCGCAGCCTGGTAGCGCAACTGCTTTGGGAGCAGTGGGTCGGATG
>JBJEXA010000033.1:0-4201 GCA_051885335.1 Oxalobacter sp.
CCAGTTTGCGGGTGGATGCCTGAAGGTTCTGCAGGTTCATGGCAATGCCCTGCCGAAGTTCATTGGTCAACACAGGAATTTTGTTCGCACCATACCAAGGGTTGCTGCTCAGGTCACCGCTCATGCCCTGAAGTCCCCTGACCAATGTCTGGAGGGTTTCCGTCAGTTCAAAGAAACGGGTGTCCGATACCTGGCGGACATCTGCAATGGAAAACGGCAGGTCTGGGTATTTCTCCAGTTTGGTCAGTTCACCATAAACCTCGTAAATGGTCTTGTTCAGGGGTTTGACCTCAGTATAGATATCCCGTGAATAGTTGTTCAGAATCTGTTTATAGCTGTTGAGCCTGACCAGTTCTTGATAGGCATCATTCTTGAGGGTGATTTTCTGTTCTGATCGGCGCAAAACCTGTTCAAACTGGTTCATCACAGATTTTTTGTTTGCCTTATGGCTGTGCATGATCAGGCAGAAGTCGCCCAACCCGACATTGGCGAGACGGCGGTAAACGACTTCCAACGCCGCCATTTTCTCTGCAACGAAGAGGACTTTCTTCCCATTGGCAAGACATTCCGCGATGATGTTGGTGATGGTTTGGCTTTTCCCTGTTCCTGGCGGTCCCTGAAGGATGAAACTGATGCCTTTCTTTGCGCAGAGAACTGCTTCCTGCTGACTGGAATCGGCATCCACGACCTGGAATGTCTTCATCGGTGCCAGTTCATCGGAGCCGTCCAGGTTATTGAAGTCTGGAATAGTGAAATCAATGGCTGAACCATCACCGGCAATCGCCCGGATGAGTTTGTTATTCAGGATGGCTTCCTCGTTTTTCTTGAGGTCGTCATATATGCTGAGTTTCAGGAAATGGAACAGACCGACGCCCACTTCTTCCTGAATACACCATTCTTTGTTGTTCAGGACTTCCCTGAGTTTCTGGAGATAGGTCTTCAGGTCGGTTTCATGCTCGAATTCCGGCAGTTTCAATCCATAGGTATCTTCGAGCATGAATTTCAATGTCGGATTGAAGACGATTTCGTCTTCGTGGACTCCCAGGACAAGCGGTGCATGGATGTTTTCCCATGTAATGGTGACAGGCACCAGAATCAATGGTGCATCGAAAAACGCCTTGGCACCTGCTTTTTCGTTCCAGCGCAGGAACCCGAAGCTCATATAGAGGATGTTGATGCCCTGTTCTTCCTGGAACAGCTGGGCTTTTTTCTTGAGGTTGCGGAGGGCACGCTGGCGTTCTCCTGGTGTATCATCGGTTACCGCTGCTGGTTTTGCCCTGGTTTTGGCTGCCGTTTTTTCTCCGACAAGTCCCGCTGCTTCTTCTGTCACTAAAGGGAATGTGATTTTCTGTTCTTTCTGGACGAAGCTTTCCCAAAGTTCTAAGAACGGCGGTTCGATGATTTTCAGGTTTGCCCCTTTACGGAACCGGAAATTCAGCAATGGATTCCGTTTGCTCATATCCAGGAGCCTGGTTTTCCATTTCTCCAACTTGTCTTTCAGATTCACCGCCATCGTCTTGTTCCTCAAATGACCTGTCAAAAGCACATCTTCCCAATTGGAAAAAGGCATGGGTTCTGAGAGTATAACCGATAACATCTCCAAAAAACGGAGGCTTCCGTCAATCCCAAAGAGGAAAAAGCAGCGAGGCCTTGGAAGATGGTTTACAGGTTCCGGCCTGCATAGTCCCGGGCAAACTGGTAGGCGGTTCTGCCTGTCCGGGAACCCCGCAACAGCGCCCATTGCAACGCTTCAGTGCGGGACTGTTCAATGAGGGTGCCGGAACAGCCGAATGATTTAAGCCAGTGGCTGCAGATGGCAAGGTATTCGTCTTGTGAATAGGAATAGAATGAGAGCCAGAGCCCGAAACGGTCGGAGAGGGAAATTTTCTCATCGGAAGTTTCGCCTGGATGGATATCGCCATTGTCATCCAGATGGTAGCCTGTATTGTCAGACTGGTTCTCTGCCAGCAGATGGCGCCGGTTGGAAGTCGCATAGATCAGCACATTGTCCGGCTGTGCGGACAGGCTGCCATCCAACGCGGCTTTCAATGTTTTGTAACTGCTGTCTCCTTCATCAAAGGAAAGGTCATCGCAATAAAGGATGAATTTTTCAGGACGGGAAGCCACCAGGTCAGAGATGTCGTCCAGATCCATCAGGTCATTCTTATCCACTTCAATCAAGCGGAGTCCCTGGCTGGCAAAACGGTTCAGGCAAGCGCGGACAAGGGAAGATTTACCGGTACCCCGCGCCCCGGTCATCAGTACGTTGTTGGCTGGCTTGCCTTGGATGAATTGCAGGGTATTCTGCTCAAGCAGTGCTTTCTGGCGGTCAAGGAAGAACAGGTCGGTCATTGCGACCGGTGAGATATGGGCAATCGCCTTGAGGGTGCCAATACCGTTTTTCCGCCGCCAGCGGTAGGCGGCAGTCGGGGTATCCCAGTCGATGGGAACAATGTCCTGCGCCGCAGGCAATACCGTTTCCAATCGTGTCAGTACCCTGTCAGCATGTTCAAGCAGCTGTTCCAACTTGGTTATCATGGTCAGGAACGGTAATCTGCGTTGATGGAAACATAATCATGCGTTAGGTCGCAGGTCCAGACGGTGGCAGTGGCATTGCCACGTGCCAAGACGACACGGACGAGGATTTCCGGTTTGTTCATGACACGCTGACCATCCTCTTCCCGATAGGCGGGATTCCTGCCTCCCTCTTTGGCAACGAGGACATCATCCAGATAAAGTTCCAGTTTCCCGACATCCAGGTTTTCAACGCCCGCATAACCGATGGCTGCCAGGATACGTCCCAGATTTGGATCAGAAGCAAAGAAAGCTGTCTTGACCAATGGTGAATGGGCGATGGCATAAGCGATTTTGCGGCATTCTTCTTCAGAATCTCCCTGTTCAACCGTGATGGTGATGAATTTGGATGCCCCTTCCCCATCGCGGATGATTTTCTGGGACAGTTCCTGTGCCAGGTCAGTAACCGCTTCCAACAGCGCCTGATAATTGGCGGAAGCCGTGCTGGTAATGCCGATATCGACTTTTCCGGTTGCCATCAGGATCAGGGAATCGTTGGTGGAGGTGTCTCCGTCTACGGTGATGCAATTGAAGGATCTGTTGACGGCATATTCAAGCATATTTTCCAAGACATCCTGTGGGATGGCGGCATCGGTCGCCATGAAACCCAGCATGGTTGCCATATTTGGATGGATCATGCCTGACCCTTTGCATATACCGGTTATGGTGACAGTCTTGCCATCCAACTGGACAGTACGGGAAGCGGCCTTTGGTGTGGTGTCAGTGGTCATGATGGCTTCTGCAGCATTCAGCCAATTGTCTGCCTTCAGATCAGCCACTGCCGCAGGCAGCCCTGCAATCAACCTGTCAGCAGGCAAGGGTTCCAGGATGACGCCCGTGGAGAATGGCAATACCTGTTCAGGCGCAATGCCCAGCAATCCCGCCAGGGCGGTGCTGGTGTTGATGGCGTCATGGTAACCGGGCTCACCGGTACCTGCATTGGCATTGCCTGTGTTGACCATCAATGCACGGATGGTTTTGCCAGAAGCCTTGACCTTCATCAAATTGTCCCGACAAATCTGCACCGGAGCGGCACAGAAGCGGTTTTTGGTGAAGACTCCGGCAACGGTTGCCCCTTCTGACAGACGGATCACCAACAGGTCTTTCCGGTTTTCTTTCTTGATTGCTGCCATGGCATAACCCAGTTCAAGCCCGGCAACAGGCTTGAGTTCAGATGCCACTGGCATAGGGAGATTCACAGCCATTCTTCCATCCTTTCTAAAAAGCCTTCATATACCGACCATCAATGCTCATACGAGCTTGCCATGGCAGTGCTTGTATTTTCTGCCACTGCCACATGGGCAGGGTTCATTGCGGCCGACACGGGGAACACCGTTTCCGGCATCTGCTCCGCCATCGGCATCACTGATGGTTGTCTTGATGGTGATCTTCTGATTCTGCTGGACAGCCGCTGCCGCCATGGCTTCTTCCAATGCCCGTCTTTCGGCTTCGGCCCGTTCTGCCATAGCCCGCTGTTCTGCCTCAACTTCTTCACGGGTGCGGATATGGACGAGGAACAGGACTTTTGTCGCATCGTCACGGATCATCCGTAACATCTGGTCGAACAGCTTGAAGGATTCAAACTTGTATTCCTGTTCTGGATTTTTGTGCGCATAACCCCGCAGAT
>JBJEXA010000034.1:0-4200 GCA_051885335.1 Oxalobacter sp.
CGTCCCTCGGGATCACAGTCCTGCCACAGCTTCAGGAAATGCTGGTTCACCAGCCAGATGACATGGAAGCGGTCAGCCACGGTCACTGCGGAAATGGCATGCTTTTTTGGCAAGTCTTTCAACCAGTTACCAAGTTACTGGATTGGACTGCAATCAGACTATGATGTGAAGACAGGTTGAAAAACGTCCTACCATCCAGTTTGCCGCCGTCTGCCTCCTGCCGGCTTACGGTTTCTGATACAGTAGCCAGCTGTTATGGATAACCCGGTCAGTATTCCCCTGATTGATGGTATAAACCGCCTGATGGATGTACTTTTCCGACTGGCTGCCAACCACGACTTCCATCCTGCCGTCCCCGTTCAGGTCTGCGGTGAAAAGGTCTGTCACTTTGCCATCTGATGGTTCAGACAGCATCGTAGTCGCGATATGACCCTGCTGTAGCTGGCGAAGCATCGCGAATGGCACCTTGCCATCTACCGCATGCCCCACCATGATCACTTCATCAGCACCATTCCCATCCAGGTCCACTTTCTGGAGACCAGTCAGCTTCACCCGGTTATATGGAAGCCCCCTACCCGCCAAAAAATCCGCTGCCAGTGCTTTGTACTGTGCATTGTCAACTGGAAGCTTTTCGGCTTTTCTGGGCATCACATCCCATTCAATCTCCGTTGTCAGCACTAAGGTATGGGAAGGATATGAGACAGAACGGTAATCCGACAGTTGGATGCTAAATACCGGGGCATCAGGTCTATCGTTCCTATGCAACTTTTCCACCCGCTCTTCTTCAGGATGATCCCGGTTGATGGCGCATGCCACTCCATCAACCATCCTGCCGTCTGGATAGAAAACATGGGCATCCTCACCTCCCCAGAGCCAGGTCGGTCCATGCAGGGCAACGGTTGAAAGCCATTTTCCGTCATAGTACCCACCCATCAGGATATTATTCAGGGCGATATGATGGTTATCGGCGGAAGCTGGAACAATTGCCAATCCCAGCAAAGCAGCTATGTCCCAACCTAGCTTGAAGATTCTCATGCTTTTTCCTTCCCTTCCAACAATAGGCCTTTGGTGTTTCTGGACTTTTTCCGCCCCGACCTGTGACAGCCATTGTTTAACTGGTTCTGCCTTGGAAGAAGGAATGAAGAATGATGCAGAAAATGTTCTATTGGTCCTACATCCGTTTTGTAGTATTTGCCATCAGCAGATTTTATCTTCAGGCGAGTTTTCAAAACACGTCAATACTTCCGTGGATTGGGACTGCCAGTCAAAACCCCAACAATATTTTCAACCGAAAAATACTATTCTTCTTTTTCATCATCCCAGACTGAACGTATCTGCCGGTTTTCAAATACCTGCAATCTATTTCCATCTGAATGTCCCCATCTCTCTGAAAGCCCAAACCCGCCAATGGATTCCAGTATGAATCTGACTGACAGCCGGAACCGGTTTCAGAAAATCAATGGGAACGGATCATCGTGCCGAATGGCTGGTCGGTCAGGACTTCCAGCAGCAGGGAGTGTTCAATACGGCCATCGATGATATGGACGGAATTGACCCCGCATTTCGCCGCATCCAATGCGGAACCGATTTTCGGCAGCATCCCACCGGAGATGGTGCCATCAGCGAACAGGGCATCGATTTCATGGGCGGTCAAGTCGGTCAGCAGGCGGTTTTCCTTATCCAGCACACCGGAGGTATTGGTCATCATAATCAGTTTCTCCGCGCCGAGGATTTCTGCAATCTTGCCGGCAACCAGATCGGCATTGATGTTATAGGCCTCGCCATCATCACTGAACCCGATTGGGGAAATGACTGGGATGAAGTTACCTCCCTGTTGGAGAGCAGTGATGACCTGCGGATTGATGGATTTAATCTTGCCGACATGCCCGATGTCGATGAATTCGCCGGGGCGTTCCTGGTCTGGCAGCTGCATTTTTTCAGCCCGGATCAAACCACCATCTTTGCCGGTCAACCCGACTGCCTGACCGCCATAGTGGTTGATCAGCATGACGATATCCTGCTGGACTTCACCGCCAAGCACCCATTCAACAACTTCCATGGTTTCATCGTCGGTAACACGCATCCCCTGGACGAAATTGCCGCTTTTGCCAACTTTGCCCAGCGCTTTATTGATCTGGGGACCGCCACCATGGACAACAACAGGTTTCATGCCGATCAGTTTCAGCAGGATGACATCCTTGGCAAAGCCATGTTTGAGCTTTTCTTCGGTCATTGCATTGCCGCCGTATTTGATGACGATTGTCTTGCCATGGAATTTGCGGATGTAGGGCAGGGCTTCGGCCAAGATTTCCGCTTTCATTGTGGGTTCGAGATTTTTCATTCGGTTACCTCTCCAGAAAACCATCAGGAATTTTTAAAAAGGTGCTGCCTGAATTCTAACTGTTTTGATTTGAAATATATCAGTCTTCCAAGACTGGAATCCCAAAAATTGACCGGTACGTCGGATAAAAGGAACAGTACAGCACGGTCGTGACGGTGACGGATATGATGTAAATGACAAATGTCCCGACCATTCCGCCCAGCATCGGACCAATGATGCCGCCAATGATGCCTGGAATGATGAAGCCGACAGTCAGGAAGCCCAACGCATAGACAACAAATGGCCGCCAGGCATGTGCCACAGTGAAGAAGCTGTAAAAGAGGGCTTTCGGCACACCCATCTGCCGCCAGCCAATCAATGGACCAGCCAACCAAGTTGCCATGAAGAAAGGGATATACAGCACAATGATGGCCAATGCCATATAGCCTGCCCGGGTCATCTGTGCTTCGCTGAGCTGTGGCGTTCCTTCCCGAGAAACAATCAATGCAAACAGCGCCCCATCATCCAATATGGTTGAAAGTCCCGCAACAATCAGGCCAAAGAGGATATAACAGCCACTCAAAGCAAACAGCCGAAAGAGAGTGACACGGTCAAGCACAGAAAATAAAGCTCCCAATGTCAATGGTTCATCTCGGTCTACCCTGAGCGTGGCGTTCATGAACAGGAAAGAGAAGATGGCAATGGTGAAAACTGGAAGCATCTGCCCGACAACTGGCAGCATGCTGACCATGACGATGGCCATCATATACAGGAACAGCAGGTTGACCAAGAAAAAGGGCCGTTTCTTGAAGATGGTGAAACCGATATGGATCCATTCCCAACCGGTTTTGGCAGGTATACGGTTCATACAATCAATGCAGGTGTCGGTTCTGTGATGCGCAGTTTCAGGATACGTTCAAAATGTTTGGGGTCATGCGGTGTCAGCAGCTCGGCCTCACGGGGCATGTAGAAATCATAAAGGCGTGAAAGCCAGAAACGCAATGCACCACTACGCAGGGTTGCCTGCCATGATGATGCTTCGTCTTGTGTGAATGGGCGTTCTGCGTGGTAGGCATCCAAGAAAGCACGCACCCGTGTCAAATCCAGCGCTCCAGTTTCAACGTCAATACACCAGTCGTTGACGGCGACCGCCACATCAAACAACCAGGTATCGACACCGGCAAAATAAAAGTCAAAGAAGCCTGACAGGGTATCCCCATCAAACATCACATTGTTCCGGAACAGGTCTGCATGGACAGGACCTGTGGGCAGCCTGTGATAAACCGATGACTGCTGGAAAGCCTGCTGGTACGCCAGTTCTGATTGAAGCAGTTTTGCTGCATCCTCTGGGATATACGATACGACCTGCGGGATAGTCTCAATCCACCATGCCATGCCTCGTGGATTGGGCTGGGACATCGAATAATCTTTAGCGGCCTTGTGCATCTTTGCCATCATGGCACCGACCTGCGCACAATGGATGGGTTGGGGGGCAGGCAACCAGTCCCCGTTCAGTTTTGTCACGATACAAGCTGGTTTGCCGCAAAGGGTATGGAGGATATTGCCTGATCTGTCTGCAACGGGAGCTGGGACTTTTACACCTTTTTCCGCCAGATGGTGCATCAGGTTCAGGTAAAAGGGCAGCTCTTCATGCGTGAGCTTTTCAAAAAGTGTGAGTACATACTCCCTGTCTTGGATGGTGACAAAGAAATTGCTGTTTTCGATGCCTGAACCAATTCCCCGGATGGCGGTAGCCGATGCAAGCGGGAATCCTGCGAGCAGGGGATTCAGATCCTGAAGAGTAACGGGTGTGAATACTGCCATGGTGTCAATAGCCTGTCTGATGATGAACTGCCATCCCTTATTCTCCGGACGGCGGT
>JBJEXA010000035.1:0-4184 GCA_051885335.1 Oxalobacter sp.
ACGCCAGGTATTAAGCAGAGTGATATTTAAAAACCTTTTTTGGTTTGTTTTCGGGTGGTGGTGTGTGTGTGGTGTGTGTGTGTGGTGTGTGTGTGGGGGGGGGAAGAAGGAATGAATGATTTCTTCATGGAAGATCCCCATAGTAAAAGTAAAAATCTTATTATTGATGAAAGATAGGATGCTGTCAAAGGAAAAACAATGCCAAGGCGATGACATGCGTTCCACAGGAAGATGAAGCTGATCCAGCGCAGGGCTTATGGATTCAGGAACTTTGAGAATGACAGGTTGAGGGTCAGGGCGTTATGCGGTTAATATGGCACTGCTTTTTATTATCAGCCATCGGTATAGGTTCCCGTGCCCCCTTATTTGGGGCAGGCCCGTAGACCCCCGTCTCTCCATAGCTTTAGGCAACAAAAAACGCCCCTCTATCTTTTTAGAGGGGCGTTTTCAATATGTTGGATGGCTCCCCGACCTGGGCTCGAACCAGGGACCTGCGGATTAACAGTCCGTCGCTCTACCGACTGAGCTATCGGGGAACAGAAGTTGATATTATGGCATTTCAATCTATGGATGTCAATAAAAAAAACATCAAAATTGAAAAAATCATTCTTTTGACGCATATCGTTCAGGATTAATATGGCTCACTTGAATAAATGAAGCAGTAATGTCTACATGCTACAATCTGGAACATTGTTGTTTCTGGTTTTTATATAATGTCTGAAACCTTTTCCGACTTCCTTGAACCGCAGAGAAAGATGATTGCAGATGCCTTGGCAGGCAACATGCATCTTGGCATGCAATTGCTGTCTATGAAAGATGGCAAGGCCGAAATCGGTCTGTTGTTAAAGCCTGAACATCTGAATGAACTTCATGTGGTGGATTCCGGTGTGATGATGATTGTGTTGGATTCTTGCATGGGAATTGCTGCCCGTTCGACGGTTGATGCAGTGACATCCGGCGCAACAGTCGAAATGAAAACCAGTGTCTTCCAGCATACTTGCAAGGAAGGGCAGTTCCTGACTGCAAAAGCCAGTGTCATTTACCGTGATGAGATGCTTTACTATTGTGAAGCTGAGATATGGTATGGCGAAAATATCATTGCAAAAACCATCGGAACTTTTAAGGTCTTTTTACGGGAAGAATTGTTGAACCGTCTGAAAGCAAAAGGATACGCTTATCTCAAATAAAGGCGGTCTGAGATAAGGATATTTTAGAGAGAAGCCGTGGAAGATAAGTCAGCGGACAGTTACATCATGGAAGCCAATAAAGCTGCATTGGTGCAAGTGGCTTTGGATGCTGCCAAGAGCATCGGAAAAACACCTTCTGAACAGAATGGTTTTCTCATGGCAGTTTCAGCAGAACTGGTTGCAAGAGCATTGGCCTACCAGTCAGCAGACCGGCGTGAGCCTATCATGCAGATGTTCCATGAGGCTGTCTTAGCGGAAGCAGTTGAACAGGAAAACAAATGGTTCCCTTCTGACTGAAATACAGAGATTATCTCTATCATGGCAGAACCTGCTGGCAGTATGACTATGCAGATTCAAATCTTGCGTATTTTTCATGAAACATCAGTTTCACAGTTCCCATTGGACCATCCGGCTGCTTAGCAATGACCAGTTCAGCTGTTTCTTTCTCTGATAAGCCAGAATGGTAGGTTTCATCCCGATAAAGGAACAAGACAATATCTGCATACTGCTCAACTGAACCATAGGCATCCAGATCTGACAGGCGAGGGCGTTTATCCTGCCGCTGTTCAATATTGCCTTCCAAACGGGACAAAAGCAGTATTGGGCAATTCAATTCTTCTGCAAGTGATTTCAATTGATGGGTGATATCAGAAAACCGAAAAGCTTGGTTATTGCCAGAAACCGTCTGTTCAATCAATTGCAGATAATCGATAATAATCAATCCAATCTGACCGAATTGTTCAGCCAGCATGCCTGCACTTGTCCGCAGTTCAGTAATATCCAATCTGGGCGTTTCATTGATGTACAACGGTGCACCGGTGATTTTTCCACTGGCGGCCGCCAGTCTATCCCAGTCCTCTCCTTGCAGGTTTCCGGTCCGGAGTCGTTGCAGGTCAAGATTGCCGATTGAACCGAGTATACGTCGGGTCAAGCGAGCTGCTCCCATTTGAATTGAGAAAAAACCAACAGGAATATCCAGTTCCATAGCGACATATTCTGCAATATTCAAGGCAAGGGCTGTTTTTCCCATGGCAGGCCGTCCAGCCAGAATAATCAAGTCACCAAGCTGTAGGCCAGCAGTCAGGATATCCAGATGGTTGAAACCTGTTGGAAGACCTGTGACAGAACGGTTACCGCCGTTTTCAGCATTTTCATCAATTTTGTCAATAATCCTGTTCAGGTAACCTACGACTGGGTTGAATCCTCTCGAATGATGGCGGCTGACTTCATTTTCCTGCATCTTCGAAAACTTTTTGGAAAAATCTGTTCCCATAAATTTCCTTTCAGGCTGGCAAACCAATCCTGTTTCCAAGTTGAATCTGACAAAGATTGTAAACACGGTTTGAACCCGATGGCAAGCAAGCTTATCTGTTATCTATCTTGATTCAGACTCAGAAAGAAAAATAAATGTTATCAGTATCTTGCTAGAATCAGATATCAATCAGCGAATAGCTTGAGAGAAAAATATCGGTATGTGTGAATAACCGCATAGGTTCTCGGTTATAATAATTCCCGCCGTTAAGTAGTACGGAATTTTTCTGCCTCACACCGCATCTGAAGGATACAAATGAAACATAAAATTGAAATCTACACTGTCAAAGGCGTCGACAAATGCGATATCGCTTGCCAGATTTTTGAATCAAGGGGTATTCCATACGAAAATATTGTTGTCGGTATTGATATGGAATTGATTGTCGAGATGTGGGCACGTTCTGAATGCCATACAATTCCACAGATTTTCATTGACGATGCCCATGTCGGCAGTCTGCCCGAATTGCTGGATATGGTTGAAAGTGGAGAAATTGACCAGTTGGCAGCTGATTTCAAGGCAGAATAAGCCCTCTCTGTCTAAGAAATTCTGAAAAGGGTGACAGCATGTTGCCCTTTTTTCATATAGTCTAACCAACTATGTCCAGCTTCAAACAGTTTTATCGCATCTTGCCTGTTTTATCAGTTGCAGGAGCCTGTTTCCTGTCAGGATGTTACTTTGCCATTCCAACCATGGTAGAGACCGTCAACCAGAACAGGAATATTGCTGAAGCAGAAGGGGCTGCCCTGGAATCCCAGACGGGGGCAATCAAATTATTCAATCAGGCCGCCAGTAATCAGCAGGTCAATGCTTATATCTGTGGTTATAACAGTATGATGGTCGGGCAGTGGAGCCTGATGCCTTCCTATCATATACTGACCATGAAAACCATGAAGGCAGACGGCCGCAGCATAATACCTTATCCCATGGTGAAAGGGTTGAAAGACAGCATCTTCCAATTCAAGAAAGGTCTTTCCCTGCGTGTTGATGATGAAACCACCGAACTGGATACAGCTGTCCAGGAAGCTGTCATTGCAGCAGAAAAACTCCTGATGGACGAAAAGACCAGTCTGCCTTATTTCCGCAACCAAGGATACCGTCAGGATGATATGCGAGGGGCAAAAACAGTCCTCCCCATTCTCAAGGGCGATTATGACAGGCTGATTGCAGTCATGGATCGTATTGGTACCCAACTGTTGGTACTTCAAAAACAAGAGACCGAAAGACGGATTCAGGTTTATGCCAGCAACCACGATAAGGTGGGGTATTATGCAGAACAATGCCTGTTGGATGCCCAAAATCTGATGGTGTTCCTGAAACAGGACGACACCTATAAAAAACGGACTGGCTATCGATATGCAGATGTTCGGGTTCAGAAACTTAACCAGTCACTGGATGGTCTGAAATTCGCAGTAACGAAATCTTCAGTACCTTGGGATGAAAACAGGGGATTGGGAGCTATGTACACCCAGTTGCATGAATTAGTTGAGTTATATGATACCCTGAAACAGGAACAGCGCACCGTGTCTTATAACCGGATGATGCGGCGTTACAGCGATGCAGTCATGCACTACAATACTGTTGCTGAAGCAAAACGGTGAATCAAAGTTCTCCTGAAAACTGAATATTGAGAGGTTCAGCATGACACCTTATGAAAATTTTATCGATTGGTTTTCTGACCTGCCATT
>JBJEXA010000036.1:0-4157 GCA_051885335.1 Oxalobacter sp.
GACGGGGAAGCCAGTGGTGGTATCTCCTTGCTTGGCAGGGTGACAGACCTGATTGTTATTGGTCGTACCAATCTGGATGATACGGGGACATCGGTTACAGCAGATTTTCCAGAATTTGTCATGATGAATGCTGGCCGCCCTGTTCTGATCATCCCGCCTGACTATCCGAAGGAAACCGTGGGCAGGAAGGCTATGGTCTGCTGGAATGCGAGTCGGGAATCCATACGTGCGGTAGTCGATGCGTTGCCTTTGCTTAAAAGGGCGGAATTGACCCAGATTGTCATGTATAACATCGATGATGAAGCGGATATGGATGCTTCTGTCGCAGGGGCGGATATTGCAGAATATCTTGGCCGCCATGATGTGAAGGTCGAAGTGCTTCCGCCTCAGAAGAGCCGGAAAATTGGAGAATCCCTGCTTGAATTGGCAGGGGAACAGGGAACGGACCTGCTGGTTATGGGAGGATATGGTCATACACGGTTCCGTGAGTTCCTTCTGGGTGGCGTGACTCGTACAGTTTTGGAATCCTCCCAGGTACCGGTACTGATGTCACATTGATATCTTGATACAGCAGGTTCCTGTCTGTTGCCAGTCACAACAGACAGGGTTCTGCTTGCATTCCGGCAAGGTAAAACTATAATAAGACAGCTTGCCCTGTTTAGGGATGTTTGATAAATAAGAATGATTGTTTTTTTAAGAAAAAAGACATAAAGATAGGTGGAATTAACGGTTTTTAGTTAATAAAAGCCGTGTTGCTGTTGTCTAGGGGTTTTGATGAAATGTGTAGATGATTTCCGCTTGGTTTTAGGTGGAAAGGAATATGTCCCGATTGTCATTGGTGGCATGGGGGTTGATATTTCAACAGCAAAACTGGCTTTGGAAGCTGCCCGGCTGGGAGGCATCGGTCATATTTCGGATGCCATGTATGTGGATGTTTCAGATCGTTATTTCGGTACTGGCTATACTGAAAGCAAGGCGCAGCAATATAAGAAATATATTCCAATTCATAACAAGAGCGAAGTCCTTTTTGACTTGGCTGTGGTGGAAGAAGCAACCAAACAGCAGGTCGCCGACGTGATGGAACGCAAGCGTGGTGATGGGATGATTTTCATCAACTGCATGGAGAAGCTCACGATGAATGATGCCCGGGCTACATTGCGCACCCGTCTGACTGCGGCAATGGACGCCGGTATTGATGGCATAACCCTGGCTGCGGGGCTTCATCAGAATACCCTCAAGCTGATTGAGGATCATCCCCGTTTCCGGGATGTGAAGATTGGCATCATTGTCTCTTCCCATCGGGCATTGCAGATTTTCTTGCGTCGCAGTGCGAAGCTTAAACGATTGCCGGATTATGTGGTGGTTGAGGGGCCGCTTGCCGGCGGTCATCTAGGGTTTGGGCTTGACTGGGCAAATTATAATCTCAGAACGATTGTCAGGGAAGTCAACCATTTCCAGGAAAAAGAAGGTCTTTCCATTCCTGTCATTGCCGGCGGTGGGGTCTTTACAGGTTCTGATGCCGTTTCGTTCCTTGAGAATGGTGCCTGTGCGGTACAGGTGGCAACCCGTTTTGCTGTTACGAAAGAATCCGGATTACCTGATCATGTCAAGCAGGAATATTTCAAGGCGACTGAAGACGATATCGAAGTTAATATGGCATCCCCGACAGGATACCCGATGAGGATGTTGAAAAAATCCCCGGCATTGTGGGCGGGAGTACAGCCGAGCTGCGAGGCGTTTGGCTATCTGCTAGATAATGGTACATGTCCTTATCTTGAGGAATATTATCAAGTGCTTGCAAAAAATCCGGACAGCCGTCCAATGGTTAAGACCCAAAAGGTCTGCCTATGCACTCATATGCGTAATCATTATGTTTGGACTTGTGGTCATTATGCGTACCGCCTGAAAGACACCACCTATAAACTGGCAGACGGTTCTTATCTGTTGCCGACAGCGGAACATGTGTTCCGAGATTACCAGTTCAGCAAGGACAACCAGATTGCTTTGCCAGAACTACCTGTTCCGGCATTTGGGAAGTAAGGTGAAATAAGGTATTCCCTTTGAGGGAACGCATTTACCCCGTGAAAACAGCAAAGCCGTCCAGATATTATAAGCTGGGCGGCTTTGCTGTTGCGGGGGACGCCAGATCGGCCATCAGCCTCCCCGACGCATCAGGTCGAAGAAATCGGCATTAGTCTTGGTCGTGCGGAGTTTGTCTAGGATGAATTCCATTGCTTCGATTTCATCCATACCATAGAGCAGTTTGCGCAGGATCCAGATTTTCTGCAGTAAGGCTGGTTCAATCAACAGTTCTTCACGACGGGTGCCGGATTTGTTCAGATTGATGGCAGGGTAGACCCGTTTTTCTGCCAGACGGCGTTCCAGATGGACTTCCATATTGCCTGTGCCCTTGAATTCTTCGTAGATGACATCATCCATACGGCTACCAGTTTCAATCAGTGCAGTGGCAATGATGGTCAGCGAACCGCCTTCTTCAACATTACGGGCAGCACCGAAGAACCGTTTCGGACGTTGCAGAGCATTGGCATCCACACCGCCGGTCAGGACTTTGCCAGAGGCAGGAATGACCGTATTGTAAGCGCGGGCAAGGCGGGTAATGGAATCCAGCAGAATCACCACATCTTTTTTCATCTCAACCAGGCGTTTTGCCTTTTCCAGAACCATTTCCGCAACTTGAACATGACGGGTGGCTGGTTCATCGAATGTGGAAGCAATGACTTCGCCATGAACGGACCGCTGCATTTCCGTTACTTCTTCTGGGCGTTCATCAATCAGCAGGACAAACAGAGTGACATCGGGATGGTTGGCAGTGATGGCATGGGCCATATGCTGAAGCATCACGGTTTTGCCAGATTTTGGAGAAGCCACCAACAAGCCACGCTGACCCTTGCCGATGGGAGCAATCATGTCAATGATACGGCCTGTGATGTTTTCCTGGGCACTGATATTACGTTCCAGTTTCAGGGGCTTATCGGGATGCAGTGGAGTCAGATTCTCAAATAGCATCCGATGCTTGGAGGCTTCCGGCGGTGCACCGTTGACTTTGTCAACTTTTACCAAGGCAAAATAACGTTCACCGTCTTTCGGTGTCCTGACTTCGCCTTCAATGGAATCGCCGGTGTGGAGATTGAAACGCCTGATTTGGGAAGGTGAGATATAGATATCATCGGTGGAAGCCATATAGCTGGCATCTGGGGAACGGAGAAAACCAAAGCCGTCAGGCAGGATTTCGAGAACCCCATCACCATAGACCTGTTCACCGGCTTTCGCCCGTTTTTTCAGGATAGCGAACATCAATTCCTGTTTGCGCATACGGGGCGCATTGTCAATCTCAAGACCCAATGCCATATCCAGCAGGGCAGACACACGGAGAGATTTCAGTTCAGATAAGTGCATAATCAAAAAAGAATTTATGGCTGAGGAAAGCGCATTCCAGACAGGGGAGATGCAAGAAGAAGGACGGCGGTCAGGAAACCACCATCCAAAGCGTCAATCAGACATTTGCGTCAATAAAAGCCTTCAACTGAGCACGGCTCATGGCACCGACTTTCTGAGCAGCAAGTTCCCCATTTTTGAACAGCAGTAGGGTTGGAATGCCTCGGATGCCGAATTTTTGTGGAGTCAGTGGATTCTCATCGACATTCATTTTGGCGACAACCAGCTTGTCGGCGTATTCAATTGCGACAGCATCGACAAGGGGAGACAGCATTTTGCAAGGACCGCACCAGACAGCCCAGAAATCCACTAGGACAGGTTTGTCAGATCTGAGGACATCGGCTTCAAAAGAAGCATCAGTAATGACTTTGGTATCGTTGCTCATAATCGTTTGGAAAAATAACAATCGAAAAATGCCATATGATAAATGCGCAAAGCATCAGGAAATGGCTACAGGAAATCTTATCTGCCAGGACTGATAACAATAACTGTACAAGCCAATTCGCTTGTTGCAGACAAGCCAAAGAATCTAGGACGTTATTCTAATCAAAAAACAGCGTTCCGTGGGAGATTTTTCCTGTGATTTCCAGCTTATTTTCACCTAGACGGCTGATAGGCCCTCTCGAATGTATGAAAAAGCACCCTTATGAACTATACCCCGTTAAGTAGACCATTACTTAACGGGGATTTTAATGGGCAAA
>JBJEXA010000037.1:0-4149 GCA_051885335.1 Oxalobacter sp.
AAAGACAGGCGGGTACGGGTGGAGCTTTTTTCAAAGACCATCACCAATGTCCGGTCAAGGAGCGGATGGTAAGTCTCAAAATTCTTGAATTTCTTTTTAATGATGCTGGCACGCTCAATCAGGTATTCATATTCAGCCAGCGTTAAATCAGAAAATTGCAGATAGTGTTTGATTGCCATATCCTTAGATAGCTTATTGGCTGTTTATAAAGAATGTTAATCTTTGATTATATGTGATTTTTTGTTTTTTTAAAAGAGCAGGTAACGACCAAATCCTGCATAATCCTTCGGTAAAAGAAAAACAGGCAGGATATTGCTGCCGTTTTCAAGCATTGTTTCAGACACAAAGTCGTTCCAGCATCGAGAGAATGATTCAACAGGAACCAGGATGTGTGACATTCACTTTTTCCACTTTTCCAAATTTCAGTTCAATGATGGCATCAGAGGCGGCTTCAACCCTGGCATCATGCAGGAAACGTTGCAGGTCAATTTCATAGGCTTCATTGCCTAGTGACTGGATGATGGCGCCAGCATTCACCCGGCGGACAGCCGCCAGAATCGTAGACCAGTATTCCCGTTGAGGGAATGGGATGAATTCCGTGCTTTTTTCGCCATATCCTCGTCCTCTTAAATCGCATTCCGTTGCATCAATAACGTATTTGAACCGTTCAGGACGGCGGAAAGCATCACAGCGCTCAAGTACCATGACCGCCAGTTTGGAGGGCAGTTCAACACTACGGCGGATGAAGCCATGTTCGCGGGCAATTATCACTGCCACATCGCGGTAGAAGGTGGACACATGCAGACGGCGGCATACTTTATCGACAATGACAGCTCCCCGCTCTTCATGGGCACGGTGGTGTGGCCATTGGTTGGAAGGCGTTGTTCCCTTGCCCAGGTCATGAAGTAAGACCCCAAAACGGACTGGTAACGGGTAGTTTTTTTTGGCAGCATAATCGACCGCTAGCATCGTATGTCTGTCAGCATAGATTTCTGGGTGATATTGTTCAGGCTGAGGGACATCCCAAAGTGCTTCAATCTCAGGAAAAATACGTGCCAAAGCACCACAGTCATGTAGCAGATCAATCATGCGGGAAGGTTTTTCCTCCATCAGTCCGACAGACAGCTCTTTCCAGATACGTTCAGGCACTAGCGCATCTACTTCCCCACTTTCTACCATCAACTTCATCAGTTTCATTGTTTCCGGTGCAACAGTGAAGTCTGTATAACGGGCAGCGAAACGCGCAAGTCTCAGGATGCGGACAGGATCTTCACGGAAAGCATTGGAAACATGTCTGAATACTTTCGCCTCAATATCTTTCTGTCCGCCAAAGGGGTCAATGATGTTGCCATCAGTATCCATCGCCACCGCATTGATGGTCAGGTCACGGCGACTGAGATCTTCTTCCAGTGTCACGGTCGGATCTGAATGGATGACAAAACCCTTGTAGCCAGGTGCGACTTTCCTCTCTGTCCGTGCCAGGGCGTATTCTTCTTTGGTTTCTGGATGCAGGAAGACAGGAAAATCTTTGCCAACAGGCTTGTAGCCAAGCGAAAGCATTTCTTCAGCTGTGGAACCTACCACGACATAATCCATGTCATGGATTGGACGGTTCATGATGATATCGCGGACGCCACCGCCGACTTTATAGATTTCCATAACTTCTCCCCCTCTGTTTCTTATTATTGGCTGTCTAGGGACGGAACCGGGTAGATACAGATAGCATCTTTCCCGATTGCAATGTTGTTTTTCCTTGATTTGATTATATCCAGTTTCCTGACATTCTGCTGTCAAGGAGAAACCGTTCCCAGCCGTTTTTTCAGGGACTGGATATGACTGCCTAATTCACCGGCATAACAGGTGGCATTGAAGAGTACGTTCTTCACATAATCGCGGGTTTCTTGAAAGGGGATGGATTCTGCAAAAACAGCCCCTTCAACCGCACGGGGCAGGGTGTTTTTCCAGCGTTTAGGACGGCCAGGTCCTGCGTTGTAACCGGCGCTTGCCATCGCTTGGGAATCATCCAGACTGCTCAGCATCATTTCCAGATAAGCAGAACCCAGCTTGATATTGGTTTCCATATCGGTGATTTTTCCGCTTTGGTAATCGGTCATGCCAATCCGTCTCGCAACATATTTTGCCGTGGCTGGCATTAACTGCATCAGACCCTGTGCCCCGACATTGGACCTTGCTACAATCACAAAGCGAGATTCCTGCCGGACCAGGCCATAGACCCATGCCAGATCCAGTCCCAGTTCTTTTGCCGCTGATTCAAAAAAATTCCGGTAAGGCATCGGGAAACGCTGGGAAATCACGACCGTATCCTTTGTGCGGTCAGACGTGTTGATCATCCGGTCAATCCTACCAATCCGCTGTGCCAGTTCTGCGGCAATGATGAGGGAACGGTCTTCTTTCATCTTGCGCAGTTGCCAGTTCCATTCGCGGACAGCTTCAAACTGCCAGTTCATTGCATAGAACTTGCGGGCAAGGATCATCGCTTCTGCCATGTTTTCAACTTCGCTGTTGGAAACATGGTAACTGCTGGCAGGAATTACCACCCAGCCATTCAGCTCTTCTTCCGCCAGCATGCCGTAGAAAGAGCGTTCTTTCTCAATGGATTTGAACAGGGCATTAGCATCATGCCACTCACCCAGTGCTTTCAGGGCACGTCCTTTCCAGTAAACCCAGGCAGGGTTGTGTTTCAGGAAGTCAGGCATCAAGGCAATCCAGTCCAGGACATGCTGCCAGTCTCCATGACGCAATGCTGTCCGGATACGCCATTCATGAGCATAAGGGGAGATATTGTCTGCATTGCCTTTCTTCCAGTAATCAATGGCTTCCTGTTCCAAGGCAACCGAGGCGTGCAATGCAATCAGGCTCCAGCCAAGTGCTTGTTCCGAAGCAGTTAATTCAGACTGGAAACGGTTCATGGAATCCACGGCTTGGGAACGGTTTTTGTCAGAAGCTTTGCCAACCGCCAGTAGATAGGTTTCATGACTGTTACGGTTTTCTCCAGGACCTTTTGACAGGAAAGTGGTCGGATTGTTCAGCGCATGTACAACTATCTCGCGGGAACCACCAGCCAATGTTGCGATGCGGGAAGCAAGGTTCGGTTGGTTGGTGCCCGCAGCCAAGCGGGTGAAATACCAAACATCATCCACACTCAACTGGCGTTTTTCAACTAGAGTTTCCAATAAGGCATAAGCAGCGTCCCCCGCTTTCTTCATGTTCAGTCCCAAAAGCTCCTTGGCTTCTGCAACCACAGGCATGTTCTTGACCGCTTTGGACATCAATGCATAGCACTTCACCTGTACATCATCGTCCACAACGAATTTCGGGTATTCCCGGTCAAAAAGCGTCCAGTCTTGCCGTTCACCCAACAGCAGCAGCCAGTCATTGCGCAGACGGTCTGCGATTGCCGTACCGTCATATTGGGACAGGAATGCCTCGATTTCTGCATCGGTAGCATTGCGCAGATCCGATTTCAGCCGATAATACGCAACATAGGAAGGAATCGGGTAATCCTGCAAGGTCTCTGCAAGCTTTGCCGCTTTTTCATGGTTGTTTTTACGGGCAGCTTCGCGTAACTGCGTAAAAGCTTCGTCCTGTTCAGGCGTGGTTGTCAGTTCACGGGATGCCTCGGCGCATGAAATCATCGCAAAGGTCATCAACAGCAGCAGGAGATTTCTGAAACTTTTCCACATAATTTTTTCCCTGAAAAAACGGATAACGAATCTATGAGTTTACCACCGTCAGCCAACGATGAAGGGCAATCTCTTGGAGATAAAGGTCTTCAGGAAAAAAAATACCTTCGTAAAAAACTGCTTGCTGTCCGCAAAGCTATTCCTGAAGACCTGAAAAAACAATATGATCATGCGCTTTGTCTGCGGATCAAATCATGGCTTGAAGAGAATGGTGTGAAAACCGTCAGCGCCTATCTGCCTATCCGCAATGAGCCAGACCTGAAGGAACTCTATCAGGCATTGGCTGGGAAAATTCAGATGGCACTGCCCCATATGCCCTCCCAAGACAGTCCTTTGCAGTTCATGGCCTGGCAACCGGGTGATGAACTGGTGGCGGGGGCATTCCATATCCCAATCCCTAAAGCGATGAGACAGGTGCCGATGCCTAATGCGCTGATTATCCCTT
>JBJEXA010000038.1:0-4138 GCA_051885335.1 Oxalobacter sp.
ATTGGAAAAGCGGTAATCCAAAAAAAACAAGCAGCGTCAATTGAATGAACTGTGCGGCACCAATGCCGAATGTCCCTGAAAGCAGGCCATTGGCGATACCGGCAACCATCGCCAATGGCCAGAATCTGGTTCCTGACAGATCTGCTTCTGTATGCCCGCCTCTTGGATGGAAAATCGGCAGATCTGGCCATGTCAAACGGGAATAGACAAGGACAGCCGAAGCAATCAACATGGATGCCGTGCAGATTTTCAAGTTGCTGCCGGACAAGAATGTTGTCGCGATTTTTGTGCCCATAAACGCACCGACAAATCCTGCAGCCCCAACTGTAATACCAACCTTGAGGTTGACATTGCCTTCACGGAAATGGCTGAGTGTACCTGATATGGTTGTAAATATCATAGATGCCAAAGATGTGCCAACAGCTGTATGGACAGGGATCTGGAAAACAAGCGTGAGAATAGCAATCATTGCTCCAGCTCCGCCTGCACCGACAAAACCAATCACCACGCCCATGCCCAACATGGTCAGGAACACAAACATTTGAGACCTATCCCCTCCCCAATGAAGGCGTCTATTATATGCCAATAGCCAGTTTCTGCCCTATTTGACGGAACTTTTCCCGAGCTGAACAAACAGGATAGTGGATATGAACGCAATGCCCCCCAAGCAGATATAGGTTGATGACAGTGCCTTGAGTATGACCATACCGGCCTGCTGACTGACGGGTTTCATGAAATAATCCAGGATAGAAGCTGCCACAGCTACCCCCATCCCCATGGAAAGTTGCTGCACTGCAGCGAACATGCTGTTACCACTGCTTGCCTGCTGCTGAGAAAGGTCAACGAGTGTAACGGTATTCATAGCGGTGAACTGGGTGGAATTGACCAGTCCAAAAGCAGAGAAAATGCCTAGCATAACCCAATAATCCATCTCGGGGGTTATCAAACTATAAACGGCAATCATGCCACCCAACAGCATGGTATTGATGACCAAAACTCGCTTGAAACCGAACCGATGAACCAGTTTGGTCACAACCCATTTTGCTGCAATGGCACCAACTGTCATCGGAATCATCATCATTCCTGCCTTCATGGGCGAATAGCCAAGCCCCATCTGCAGCAGCAACGGTGTCAGGAATGGCATGGCACCGTTGCCAAGCCTGGCGCAGATATTGCCAAGAATACCAATTCTGAAATTGCGGACACGGAAGAGGCTGATGGCAAAGATCGGTGCTGCTTTCCTGCTGGCATAAAGAAAATAAATCAAAATGCAGATAATCCCTGTAGCAAGCAATGCTGTTGTAATGCTGACCGGAAAATGGAATTCCCCGATGCCTTCGAGGCCAATGGTGATACTGAGCATGAAACTGCCGAACAGCAGGAAGCCCCATAGGTCAAATGGAGACTGGTCATCGGACTTATCAAGCGAGGGCATAAACCGGGCTGTCGCCATCAGACCAATAATACCAACTGGCAGATTGATGAAGAATATCCAGTGCCAGGAAAGGTATTCCACCATCAGCCCACCAAGTGTCGGACCAATCAAGGGACCAATCAGGCTTGGCATCGTGATGAAACTGAGGATATCGACAAACTGATCCCTAGGATAAGCTTTGAGTGCAATCAAACGCCCAACCGGTACCATCAATGCCCCGCCAAGACCTTGTGCGATACGGCAAAAGACAATTACGGGGAGAGTTTGTGAGGCGCCACATGCCAGGGAACTGACCGTAAAAAGGGACATTGCCACCATGAATACTTTTTTTGCACCGAAATGTTCGGCAATCCAACCGGATGCCGGAATCATGAAAGCCAATGTAAGCGCATAAGAGATGACAACACTTTGCATATGAACAGGCGTTGTACCCAGATCAACAGCCATGGAAGGCAAAGCCGTGTTGAGGGCAGTCCCATCAAGCATCTGCATGAAGAATGCCACAGCAATGATCCAAGGCAGGATTTTTGCTGTCCGGCTGTCAAGGACAGGTGCTTGGTCTGACATATTCCAGTGCTCGATGCAGACTGTTTCTGCAGGTTCCAGAAAAGACAACAGGAAACCCTTTTAAACGGATTTCCTGCCTTCGTTTCAACCGATACCTGCAATTATTTTGCAGGGAAAGCTTTGTTGTATTTCTCGATACATGCTGTGATGATTTCTTCAGCAGCTTTACGGTCCCTGACACCTTCAATCAAGGTCTTCTTGCCCTCAAGGGCTTTATAGACTGAGAAGAAATGCGCCATTTCTTTGACAAGATGTTCTGGAATGTCGCTGAGTTCCTTATAACCGTTGTAAACAGGATCACCATATGGCAGCGCAATAATCTTTTCATCTTTATCGCCACCATCTTCCATCATAATGACACCTATCGGGAAACAGCGTACCAAAGTATTCGGCATCAAGGTTTCAGAGCAGATCAGCAGGACATCCAATGGATCACCGTCATCGGCATAGGTCTTGGGGATAAAACCATAGTTGGCTGGATACTGGGTGGATGTGTACAGGATACGGTCCATGACAATCATGCCGGTATCCTTGTCGAGTTCGTATTTGACTTTGGAACCTTTTGCAATTTCGATGACAGCGGTGAAATCATTGGGTTTGACGCGGTCAGCAGAAAGGTCATGCCAGATATTCATTGATAGTTACTCCTCGTCTTTCATTTTCAAGTCATAGGCTTATCGCCACATCAGGACAGACGCAAGTTTATCAGCAGCATCTCCCTTTTTAAATAGACGGGAACGGATTTGAGAGGGAATCCATCTGATTTGATGGGGATGTTGCATTTTGCCCTAAAAACAGACCTTTCCTGCTTTACGGAAAAACAGGAAAGACTGGGAAGAGAATGAGCCTGTTAAACGCCTTTTGGCCGTGGCATAGGCGGGAAAGAAGGTTTTTGCCACCTGATTTCCGACATGATGTCCCCTGTGATGTCAGAAGAAGCGTTATAGCCCAAAGTACTGTCTGCTGACACAACGGCGGTGACATTGGGATGTGCGGCAAGCCAGACCCTGACAGCCTGTTCAATGATTTTACGGATTTCTTCATCCAGTTTACGCTGGTAGATGAGTGTCTGCTGCTGGGCAAAAGCCTCTGCCTGGTTGACTGCTTTGATGGCTTCAGGGGTTTCTGCATTGCCAGCATGCAGTTTCCTGACTTCATCAATATTTCTCTGAAGGATATTCTTTGCTGTCCTCAGATATTGTGCCGCAGCACGACCTGGCAACGATTTGGAAACCAATGCGTCGACATCCAGCACAGCAATCGGCGCCCTTCTCCAGTTACGGTATTTCCTATAAGCGGCATAACCTGCTGCTGAAAGGCAAACAGCTGCTGCGGCAAAGGTCAAAAACCAATTGTTACGATTCATTTTGCTTAATCCTCTTCAAATGGATTCAATAAGTCAAACCGTATATCACAGCCATTCAATATGGGATAGCCTGATGGCTCCCGATCGAAAACCGGCTATATTATATAATGGGTTGGCTGAAAAATATTCAGTCGTTGCAATTCTGTTCCAGGGTTTTCTCCAGCAGGAAGATCATTGTTGGGCTCTCATTCATTGTTCTATGAAGCTGTTAGATCCGCCAATACCGCTTGGGATGCCGCCACCAGGTCTTCTGGAACGAGTTCCAACTGAAGCCCCCGCACCCCGGCACTGACATAAACCTTCTCAAAATCCGTCAATGTGGTATGGATATAGGTTGGGAACTTCTTTTTCATGCCAAGTGGAGAACATCCTCCTCTGACATACCCTGTCAGCGGAAAGAGTTCCTTGACTGCAATCATCTCACACCGTTTGTTGCCGGATACCTTGGCCGCTTTTTTCAGATCGATTTCATGATCGCCCGGCACAACGCAGACCAGATACCCTGTCTTGTCTCCATGCAGGACAAGGGTCTTGAAAACCTGTTCAACAGCCTGCCCCAGACTTTCAGCCACATGGATTGCTGAAAGGTCTTCCTCATCAACCTGGTATGGAATCAACTGATAAGCAATCTTCGCCTTGTCCAGCATCCTTGCAGCATTCGTTTTGCTGATTTTTTCTTTCATTGCAATTTTCGATACAGAATCATTATGGATATTGTGAGACCGCATCCACCGATATTCAAGCTGCCCCTGTTAAAAATGGACTGCCTG
>JBJEXA010000039.1:0-4117 GCA_051885335.1 Oxalobacter sp.
TTATGCGGTTAATATGGCACTGCTTTTTATTATCAACCGTTGGAATTGGTCCCCTCCCCCTTTCTTTGGTGTAGACCCAGGATAATCCTTTATGACAAAAGTTCAGGACAGACCACGCCTGATATTCACCGCATTAATGGAAAGAAAGGTGATTATCCAGTCAATCAGCTGATGGGGGAGGTTGTTTCAAAGACCGCCATTGACTCGACATGTGAAGTATGTGGGAACATATTGACGACACCTGCCTGCAACAGGCGGTATTTGCCTGAGTTGACCAGGATACCGGCATCCCGTGCGAGGGTTGCCGGATTGCAGGAAACATAGACCATGCGTTTCGGGCAGTATTGCGCATCTTCATCAGGAATATCAGCCAATGTCTGGCAGAGTGCCATCGCACCATCCCGGGGTGGGTCGATCAGGATACGGTCAAAAGGCTTGAGGGTTTTCCATTCATCCACCGTCATTTCAAACAGGTTGCGTTCCCGGAAAGAGATCTTGTCCTGCAAGCCGTTCAGGACGGCGTTTTCCTGTGCTCGCTTAGTAAGTATCGCACTGCCTTCAATGCCAACAACCGCTTTTGCCTTTCGGGCAATCGGCAATGAGAAGTTACCCAGTCCACAGAACAGGTCTGCCACCCTGTCTTCGTGCTGAACCTGTAACAGTTGCAATGCCCTGGAAACGAGCACCTGGTTGATAGGATAATTGACCTGTGTGAAATCGCCAGGCTGGAACGGCATTGTCACATTGAATTCCGGCAGAACATACTGCAACCGGTTTTCAGCAGGATAGAACAGATGAACGGTATCCGGTCCTTTGGTCTGCAACCACCATTGGATGTCATGGTCATCGGCAAACCGCCGGAGCTTGGTTTCATCGTCAGGAGTCAGGGATGCCATGATCCGCAACAGCAAGGCGGTAACGGTTTTTTTGCCGTCATGGCCAACTGCTACCTCAATCTGCGGTACCTGGCTGAAAATGCTGAGTGATCCAATCAGTTTCCGCAATGGCATCAATAACGCTGATATATGTGGTGGCAGTACCGGGCACTGGGTCATATCGGTGATATACCGGGACTGTTTTTCCCGAAAACCAACCAGGATGCCGCCTTTCTTAGGCACATGGTTGACGGAAAGACGGGCACGGAAACGGTAGCCCCAATATGGTCCATGGATAGGCGGCAGGATGGATTCTGCCTTGACCTTGCCGATATGCTGGAGGTTGTCTTCCAGCACACGCTGTTTGACGGCAACCTGAGCGGAAGGTTCCAGATGCTGCATTGAACAGCCTCCGCATTTGCTGAAATACGGACATTTCGGCTGTGTACGGAGAAAAGAAGCTTTCAGGACAGATACAGTGGTTGCCAGTTCCCACCGGCTTTTCTTTTTCCAACTCTCCGCAATGACGGTTTCTTGTGGCAATGCGCCTTCTACGAAGACGACTTTGCCACTGGCTTCCCCGCTGTCTTCCTGCAGATAGCCCACTCCCCTGCCTTCGGCATCCAATGCATGGATTTGTATGGTATAAGTAGGTTTTGTCGCCATCGTTTTTCTTCCAGAAGAAACAGGCAGACAGCTCACATACCCCGTGAGCTGTCTGGTTGGTTTAAGCATTATCGGCTGGGCAGGTATTTGGTTGGGTCAACCGGCTTGTTCTGGAAGCGGATTTCAAAATGCAGTTTGGCACGACTGCTGTCGGTGCTTCCCATTTCGGCAATCTGCTGCCCACGACTGACTTTCTGTTTTTCACTGACCAGCATCCTGCTGTTATGCGCATAGACAGACAGGACATTGCCACTGTGCCTGATGATGAGCACGTTGCCATAACCGGTCATTGTACCTTTATAGAGAACGGTTCCATCTGCAGCTGCTGAGACCTTCTGCCCTTTGCTGCCTCCAATATCAATTCCCCGTTTTACCGAGGTATAGGAGGAAATGATATTACCTGATGCCGGCCATGACCAGTTGATGTTACGGACTTCTGAAATACCGCCAGTTGCTGTGTTTTTTTGAGCAGCCGAAGATGTAGAAGACGATGCAGTTGTTTTTTCAGATGATGCGGGTTTCTGTACTGCCACTGCTGTGGTTGGCTGTACCCGCAGTTTCTGTCCGATCTCAATGACATCTGCAGAACCCAAGTTGTTCCAGGAAACCAGTTCAGCAACGCTGTGGTTGGCGCGCCGTGCTATGCTTGACAGGGTATCACCTGGTTCAACTGTATAGTAAGTGACATTTTTGCCGATGGCGGGCTTTGCCACAGATGCCGGGCCTGTTGATGCCGTCGAGATATCAACTGGACTTGCCACCACTTGGCTTTCAGGTGGCTGAACACGCAGTATCTGACCGACTTCAATGACATCCGCTGAACTGAGTTCATTCCATGCTACCAGTTCAGCAACACTGTGTCCTGATCGTCTGGCAATCTGGGAAAGCGTATCACCAGGTTCTACTGTGTAGTTGACCGTATTTGCATCAATGCCCTGCTTCTGGCGGGGATTGGTCTGTCCGGAAATATCAGAAATCGGAGCCAATTGCTGTGTACTGCTGCATGCGCAGAGCAAGGTACAGGCGAGGATAGTGAATATGTAAACTGTCTTTCTCATAGGCATTCCTCATTCCCAATATTGTTATGCCGCCTCTTTTGACCATTGGATCTGAATGTTCCAGTATAGCGTATCTTAGGAACTTTTCCACGATTGTTTCAATATCTTACGACTTCTTACGGCCTGCTATGCTGGATGATCTGTGTTTTCCCTTCAGAAAGTCCCAGCTGCTCAACGCAGGATTTCCGCCAGGGTGTCCATGCAGGCATAATGTGTCCAGTCCAACTGCAAGGGAGTCACTGAAACCCACCCCTGCTTGACTGCATGGAAATCTGTTCCTTCTCCTGCATCCATGACAGTACCGTAAGGCCCTATCCGGTAGGCTTCCTGACCATTTTCCGTCTGGTCTGCAATGACACCTGGTGAAGAATTCCGCCTGCCAAGACGGGTCACCTGATGGATAGCCAGTTCTGCATAAGGCCTGTTGGGGATGTTGACGTTGAACAGCCATGGTGCAGGCAGCCGGTCATAAACCTTGAAAACCATGTCTGCAGCAATCTTTGCCGCACTGTCAAGATGACGCCAGCCCGGTTCCACCTGCGAAACAGCAATAGCAGGGATGTTATAGAGAAAGCCTTCCATGGCAGCAGCGACTGTACCTGAATAGATGGTATCTTCCCCCAGGTTCTGTCCTTCGTTGATGCCGGAAACAACCAGGTCAGGCCGCCATGGCAGGATGGCTGTCAGGGCGATATGTACACTGTCAGCCGGTGTGCCATGCACGCTATGGAAACCTTCTTCACCATGAGTAACGGGAATCGGTCTGCCAACTGTCAGGGAACTGGATGAGGCAGAACGGTTGCTATTTGGTGCTACGACAGCGACTTCAGCCTTGCCTGACAGCGCATCCACCAAAGCCCTGATGCCCGGTGCCTGCCAGCCATCATCGTTTGTCACCAATATCCGCATGGACATTCTTTCTTGTTTTTCCCTTTGCCGGTATCTGGATGCCCTCAGTTGTGCCTTACCCCTGACCAGGAAGTGTCAACAGGGACAGCACTTCCTTAAGGTCTATCCGAAGTTGGTCCATAACACCATTAAGGTCTGCCTTGATTTGTCTGATATCCGCAGAAAAAGCTGCCAGCTGTTCCTGTTTGGAGGGCTCTGGTTCCAGTAGGCTGGTTACCCGTTCATTGAGTTTGTTCCGTGCCCCGATGATGGTGTATCCCTGTTCATACAACAATTCACGGATACGCCGGATCAGCAGTACTTCATGGTGTTGGTAATACCGGCGGTTGCCACGGCGTTTGACAGGTTTCAACTGGGTGAACTCGTGTTCCCAATAACGCAAGACGTGTGGTTTTACACCACATAATTCACTGACTTCACCGATGGTGAAGTAGCGTTTTGCAGGAATGGAAGGCAATGCCGCTGTTTCTGTTTTCTGGACTTTTTCGTTCATGGCATCTCACTTTCCCTGTTAATCTGTCTTTCCCTATCACTCAATCATCGCCTTGAGTTTCTGGCTCGCATGGAATGTGACAACCCGCCGTGCGGTAATCGGGATTTCTTCCCCTG
>JBJEXA010000040.1:0-4070 GCA_051885335.1 Oxalobacter sp.
TCTGTCTGTTGCGTGGTTTTCTGCCCGCTGTCTTAGGTCTTGTTTTTTCCCGGGGGTTCAGCATGGTTCCCAGATACCGGCCTGTGATGCTGGCAGGATGCCGTGCAATGGTTTCTGGGGTTCCTGTCGCAATGATCTGACCGCCACGCGCCCCGCCTTCTGGTCCCAGGTCAATGATCCAATCAGCTGTTTTGATGATGTCTAGGTTATGTTCGATGACAACAACGGTATTGCCTTGGTCACGTAAACGGTGGATGACTTTCAGTAGCATATCAATATCCTGGAAATGCAGGCCTGTTGTCGGTTCATCCAGGATGTATAGGGTGCGTCCGGTATCCCGTTTTGACAGTTCCAGAGACAGTTTCACACGCTGGGCCTCTCCGCCTGACAGGGTCGTCGCACTTTGTCCTAGTTGGATATAACCCAGTCCGACATCCAGCAGGGTTTTCAGGCGTCTGGCAATGGACGGGATGGCGTTGAAGAAATCATAGGCTTCTTCAACGGTCATGTTCAGCACATCTGAGATGTTTTTGTCCCGGTAAGTGATTTCAAGGGTTTCACGGCTATATCGCTGGCCATGGCAGACATCGCATGGGACATACATGTCTGGCAGGAAATGCATGGCGACCTTCAGGACACCATCCCCTTGGCAGGATTCACACCGACCGCCTTTAACATTGAAGGAAAATCGGCCGGCAGAGTAGCCCCGTTCCCGTGATTGCGGGACATTGGCGAAAAGTTCACGAATGGGGGTGAAGAGTCCTGTGTAGGTGGCAGGGTTTGATCGGGGAGTTCGTCCAATCGGTGCCTGGTTCACAGCAATCACTTTGTCGAAGTGTTCGATGCCTTCAATGGCTTCATAAGGAGCTGGTTCAGTCTGAGCACCATTGATCTGCCTTGCAACAGCAGCGTACAGCGTATCATTGACCAATGTTGATTTGCCTGAACCTGAAACACCGGTCACACAGGTCAACAAGCCGACAGGCAATGTCATTGTTACATTTTTCAGGTTGTTGCCGCTGGCACCACGCACGATAAGGCTGCGTTCAGGGATAGCAGCAACCCGATGGACAGGGACGGGAATTGTTTTAATGCCATTCAGGTATTGTGCTGTCAGTGATGCTGTTGATTCAAGGAGGGTTTCAAGACTGCCCATTGCCACAACAGTCCCACCATGTTCCCCGGCACCTGGTCCCATATCTACAATGAAATCCGCGGAGCGGATGGCGTCTTCATCATGTTCAACGACGATTACGGTATTGCTGATGTCCCGAAGATGTTTCAATGTGGCGATTAGGCGATCATTGTCGCGCTGGTGCAAACCGATGGAAGGTTCGTCCAGAACATACATGACTCCTGTCAGTCCACTGCCGATTTGTGATGCCAGCCGAATCCGTTGGGATTCTCCGCCAGACAGGGTTTCGGCACTGCGTTCCAATGACAGGTAGTCGAGTCCGACATTATTAAGGAAACGCAGACGGGAAACTACTTCATTGAGGATCCGGGAGGCAATGGTTTTCTTGGCACCGGTCAGGGACAATGTTTTAAAGTAATGCAGGGCTTCACCAAGGGACATACGGGTTATATCATGAATTGTCCGCTTTTGGCTGTTTTCTCCAATACAGACAGCAAGGGCCTCCCGACGTAGTCTTGCCCCTTGGCAGGTTGGACATGGCCGTTCCCCGATCAGTTTCGACAGTTCTTCTTTGACGGCCATGGAATCTGATTCCCTGAACCTGCGTTCTAGGTTATGCAGGACTCCTTCAAAAGGGTGTTCCCGTATCCATGGCGATCCATGGCGATTGAGGGTGATGAATGGGATTTTCTCATCGCCAGAGCCAAAGATCAGGATATGCTGGATGAATTCAGGCAGGTCCTGGAAGGGGGTATCTAGATCGAAGCCATAGTGCATGGCGATTGACTGAAGCATTTGGAACAGCATCGGATTACGTCTATCCCAGCCTTTCAGGGCGCCGGCTGCTAGGGAGATGCTTGGATGCTGTACAATCCGTTTCGGGTCGAAAAATTCGATATGCCCAATACCGTCACAGTCTGGACAGGCACCCATGGGATTGTTGAAGGAGAAAAGGCGGGGTTCTAATTCTGCTAAAGACCAGCCACATTCTGGACAGGCGAACCGGTTTGAGAATACCTGTTCTTCCTCGGTATCCATGTTGAGGATGGTTGCCTTGCCGTCTGTGATGCTCAGGGCGGTTTCAAAGCTTTCTGCCAGCCGTTGACGAATATCGGTATTGACCCGTATGCGGTCAATCACGACATCAATCGAATGTTTCTCATTTTTTTTCAGGACAGGCAGGTTGTCAGATAGGTGGATTTCTGCCGGTTTTGTTCCGCTCTGGATCCTGAAACGGATGAATCCCTGTGCCTGAAGCTGTTCAAACAGGTCGCTGTGTCCGCCTTTCCGGGCAGTGATGACAGGAGCCAGTATCATCAGACGGGTTCCTTCAGGCAATGCTAAGGTTGTATCTACCATCTGTGAAACGGATTGGGCAGCAAGGGCATGTTCAGGGTGGTCAGGACAATGCGGTGTGCCGATACGTGCGAAGAGCAGGCGCAGGTAATCGTAGATTTCGGTAACGGTGCCGATCGTTGAACGGGGATTGTGAGAAGTCGATTTCTGGTCAATGGCTATGGCTGGGGAAAGTCCTTCTATCAGGTCAACATCAGGTTTTTCCATCAGTTGCAGGAACTGGCGGGCATAGGCGGAAAGCGATTCCACATAGCGTCGTTGTCCTTCTGCATAAAGGGTATCAAAAGCCAATGATGATTTGCCTGAACCTGATAATCCGGTGATAACGACCAGTTTGTTCCGGGGCAGGTCAAGGTTGATGTTTTTCAGATTATGTGTCCGTGCACCACGGATGATGATTTTTCCTTCTGAATCCAGCATAACGAAATCTCCCCACCTTCTGTGCCTGTTCCATCAGCAAGAGGAATTTATAATGATAACGTATCCTGCTTTTTATGGTTCCTGCCTTATCTATCGGATGACGGGTAGCCTGACATCTGTGAGGCAGCAAGAGGGAAGAGATGTTATAATACTGTATATTATAACATGTTATGTTTTCGATTAAATGTCATGTACAAGTTTGTATAAAACATGATATTATATACAGTATATAGAATGTTCACTGTCAGTGACTTATAATGCAGGAAACTGGATTTATCCATATCGTTTTTATTGATTTTCCAATCAGGAGAATGCCATGGCATCAATCAACAAGGTGATTATTGTCGGCAATCTAGGGCGTGACCCGGAAAGCCGTTATTCGCCAAATGGGGAACAGGTGACACGCGTGTCGATTGCGACAACTGATGCACGCAAGGACCGCCAGACAGGGGAAAGAGTCGAGAACACGGAATGGCATCGAGTCGTTTTCTTCGGCAAGTTGGCGGAAATCGCTGGACAGTATCTGAAAAAAGGGTCGCAGGTTTATGTTGAAGGGCGTTTGAGGACTAGTAAATATACCGGCAAGGATGGTGTTGAACGTTATTCAACCGATATCATTGCTGAGCAGATGCAGATGTTGGGATCCCGTCAAGGCAATGGTGATCCTGCAGGCGGTTATGATGGTGCTTTCCAGCAACCGGCTCCCCGTCAGAATGCGGAAAGGCCGAAACAGTCGTCCTCAGGTGGTGGCCTGCCGCCGAATATCCCGATGGATGACGATATCCCTTTCTGATAACTGTTCAAGGTGTTGATTATGCAAAGTCCTTTTCCTATTTTAGGGGAAGGGCTTTGCTGTTTTTAACATAGGGATATCTTTGGTTCAGTTTTGTTTGGGCAGGATGTTTTCCTTGGTCTTGTTGATGATTCGGCTACCGATGAACCAAGTTGCAAGTGCTGTGATGCCAGCGGAGATGAGAGCGGCACTGAAACTGCCTGTGTATTCCCGTACAGTTCCCAGGATGATGGTAAGCAGGACATTGGCTATATTGGCAATCATGTTCATGAAGCCGGCTGCTGTTGCCAGGTACATTGGTGACATGATGTTGCCTGTCATGCTGAAGATGGAACCATAGTTGCATCCGCCAAGGATGGCAAGCCC
>JBJEXA010000041.1:0-16662 GCA_051885335.1 Oxalobacter sp.
TAAATTGTTTGAAGGGTTATTAAATAAAATTTCAGGAGAAGCCGGTGCAGGTATCGTCAAAATCCGTATGAACTGCAAGCATGTGGTTTCCATGGTTTCCATTGATCCTTCCCTGATGGAAGATGACAAGGAAATGCTCGAAGACCTGTTGACAGCCGCATTCAACGATGGCCTGCGCAAAGCAGAAGCTGCTGCACAGGAAAAAATGGCAAGTGTCACCAGTGGCTTTCCGATGCCTCCCGGCATGAAAATGCCATTCTGACAGTGAAACCGTTATCTTCTCTCCAGCAGCTGATTCAGGCACTCCGTCATTTACCTGGAATCGGTCCCAAGTCAGCCCAGCGGATTGCCTGGCATCTGCTACAGCATGACCGTGAAGGAGCTGTTCAACTGAGTGATGCGCTTTCCAATGCGGTCACCCGTGTCAGGCATTGCCTCTGCTGCAATACCTTTACCGAAGACGAAATCTGTGAAACCTGCCGTGACCGAACCAGGGATGCCTCATTGCTCTGTGTGACAGAAACGCCGGCAGACCAGATTGTCATTGAACAGACAATGACATTCAAAGGCTATTACTTTGTCTTGATGGGTAGTCTTTCTCCATTGGATGGCGTTGGTCCCAAAGAAATCTGTTTCGACCGATTGATAAAAAGGGCAACAGATGGTCTGGTGAAAGAAGTTGTGCTGGCGACGGGGTTCAACAATGAAGGCGAAGCAACTGCCCATTACATTGGCGAAATGCTCAAGGCCAGAGGAGTCACCGTGACCCGTCTTGCAAGAGGTGTGCCGGTCGGAGCAGAACTGGAATATGTCGATGTCGGTACAGTTGCCCGGGCATTCCTTGACCGTCGCAGGAGCTGATATTCATTAGTAAACAGCTTGGTTGTCATAGGGTGTATTTTTGCGACAGATATGCCTGAAAAGCTGTTTTCTAAAGTGGCTTGTTCCAGATAGGCATTGTCAGATTAAATGACATCCATTAGAATAAAACGCTAAACGAATTTTTTATGTTGCAGAGTCATTCCAGCAGCATGTCGTCAACAGATTATCTATTTAGGGAATTATATGGCCAACTCCGCACAGGCACGTAAGCGTGCTCGTCAGGCAGTAAAACGGAATGCGCATAATGCCAGCCAGCGTTCCGCACTGCGTACCGCAATCAAGTCCGCAAGGAAGGCAATCGCTGCCGGTGATAAAGAAGCTGCGGCTTCTGTATTCCAGAAGACCGTCTCCGTTATTGATAAGATTGCAGATAAAAAACGTATCCATAAAAACAAGGCTGCCCGTCATAAAAGCCGCTTGGCTGCTGCCTTGAAGGCAATGGCTGCGTAATCATTCGCCTGTTCTCAGGTCAAATAAACAGAAAAAGCACGTTTTGAAGTGCTTTTTCTGTTTTTGTTTCCTGAAAGTTGGGAGGAACAATCAAATGCCCATTGAAGGCAGATTGTTCCTTTTTCAATGCAGCTTACCGGAAACGATAACCGAAAGTCTTTTCAAAGCGGTCTTCGATTTCAGCAGGAGAAGGATGGTGGTTCTGCGCTCCCATCTGCTCAATCTTGATGCCACCCATCAGGCTTCCCAGACGACCGGAAGTCTTCCAGTCGAAACCATGCGTCAAGCCATAAATCAATCCAGCACGGAAAGCGTCGCCACAGCCGGTTGGATCCACTGCCTGCGAGACAGGGATGCTTGGAATATCCAAAACGTCGCCTTTATTCAGATAAATCCTTGCACCTTTTTCAGCGAGGGTCGTGATATAGGCATCAACCTTTGATGCAATTTCCACAGGGGATAAGCCACTGTTCTTGGAGAGAACTTCAGACTCATAGTCATTGACAATGACATAAGCTGCAATGTCAATGAAACGGCGCAGTTCATCCCTGCTGAACATCATCAATCCTTGACCGGGGTCGAAAATGAAGGGAATTCCGAGTCTTGCGCAGTCTTCTGCATGCTGGATCATGCCATCCCTGCCATCCGGTGCCACAATCGCCAGGCTGATGTTCTCCTGGCTGGCATCTGTAATGTGGTTCTCATGGGAAAAAGCCATGGCTCCTGGATGGAAAGAATTGATCTGGTTGTTGTTCCTGTCACTGGTTGCAAAACACTGTGCTGTGTAAGCCTGAGGAATTGTCTTGATATAACGGGTGGAAATGCCAAGCCGGGAAAAATGTTCCAGATAAGGGATTCCGTCCTGTCCAATGGTTGCCATCAACATTGGTTTGTCACCCAGCAGGTTCAGGTTATAGGCGATATTGCCGCCAGTTCCGCCGAATTCCCGTTTCATATCAGGCACCAGGAAAGAAACATTGATCTTGTCCAACTGGTCTGGCAGGATGGCATCGGAAAAACTGTTTGGATGTAACATTAAAGTGTCATAGGCAATAGAGCCACAGATAAGCGCAGTCATAATTCAGTTTCAAGGAGTAAGTGTCAGTTGATTGGAAAGCATGACCCGGCTGTCGATGGCCGAAGAATGCCTGAATTCAAAATGCAGCTGCAGGTCATGTTTCATAGCAGGGTCAATACCATCAGTTTTTAACAGAGCATCAGGGAGATAGTCCTTAGGCTTCAATATCTGTCTTGAAAGCGGGTTGCCTTTTGCATCCATGATTTCAAGCAGCAGGTCAGGCCAAGGCAGTTTCTGCCTGCCAGTATTAGCGAGGCTCAGCTTCTGATTGAAGGCATCCGGGATGATGGTATCCTTGACCGGAGCTTCATAGGCCAAGGTCATATCTGTTCCAGCAGTAACTGGAGGTGTGACCGATTGCTCTTCAACAGGGCAGGAAAGCTGTTCGCAGACCGTATCCACAGTTCCCGTCAGGGACGGAAATTCTTCTGTAATTTCCCGTCCGCAGTAATAAATTCCAGCCAGACCCGCTGCCAGCAGCAGGACCACGATGATGAAGAACCAGAGCAATCCACCAAAAAAAGAATGCTTTTTCCTTGGTACAGGGGCAGGTATACCTGTTGATGTTGTTGCGGAACTGTCTGTCAAGACGGGTTCGGTTTTTGCCGGACTGTCGATGCCAACATTTGAGGAATCTGTCAGGTTTTTTTCAATGACAGGTTCTTTCTGGGGATCAAGCTCAAGGCTGAAAGATTGTAGCTGTTGGTTAAATGCTTCCTGAAGGGCTTTTTCTTTGTCGGTCAGTGAGATGGGTTCTTCGGAATCTACAGGCTCAGGAATATCCGAAGAAAGTATTGTATCAATAGCTGTTCCAGCTGGTTGCTGCCGTTGTTCTGATTGGGAATCCTGTGAAGCGGATGCTTGATATTCAACCTTCTGGTTGATAACAGGAACAGCTGGAGTATTTTCTGGAATGGCAACCTGTCCCTGACCAGCAGGGATCTCCTGACCGGAAACAATACGTCCAATCAACTGTTCAATGCCATTGAATGAGGTCTTGCAGACACCACAACGGACCATACCGGAATACTGCATAAGCTGTTCTCCGGTGACCTGAAAAACCGTGCTGCACTGAGGGCAGCGTGTTGCGAATGCCATGTTCTGTTTATAAAGGATTCAGTTGTCCAGCCAGAGCAACCCAACCATCGCATTTCTTCCAGACAGACAGTTGAATGCAAGGAGCATACGCCGCAATAACATCATCCGCCTGGCTTTCCAAGATACCGGACAACACCAGATAACCGCCTGCAACGATACGTGGGGTCAAGACAGAAACCAAGGTCTGTAATGGTCCTGCCAGGATATTAGCGATGACAATATCATATCTGACGCCTTTCTTGGCAGATTCAAATGCGTCAGGCAGCCAGCAGTGCAAAGGAGTTGCATTGCGTTCAGCATTTTCTCGGGTGGCAATGATGGACTGTGGATCAATATCAACACCATCAACATTGGGAATTCCCAGTTTCGATGCTGCAATAGCCAAGATGCCCGAGCCACAGCCATAATCAAGAATCGAGTTTCCCTTGGTGGCATGCTGTTCCAACCATTCCAGGCAAAGCCGGGTTGTTGGATGACTGCCAGTTCCGAAAGCAAGTCCTGGATCAAGTTCAAGGATAATGCTGTTTTTTTCATGGATTTCATGCCAGCTTGGCACAATCCAGATTTTTTCCCCGATATGGATAGGGTCAAACTGGGATTGGGTCAGCCTGACCCAATCTTCATCCGGAACTTCACGGGTCGTATATGCCGGCACTTCTTTCATGCCACAGGCATCTGCCGCTTTGCGGGTCAAGGCAGGAATATCTGTTCCTGGTTCAACCAATGCGATAATCCGGCTGTTTTCCCAAGCATAGTCGTTGGCATCGGCTCCCGGTTCATCAAACATCGGCTTTTCCTGAGGGGTTCCTTCATCCCTGTCCTCAACAGTCACAGACAAGGCGCCTGCATCCATCAGGGCATCCGAATAAGAAACCGTGTCATCAAATCCGATTTCAATGACAATTTCAGTCCAGCTCACTGCAAATCCTCAGGGTACAAATATTATTTATCGGTTTCCGGGAACATCTCAGCCAGTTTCTGTTCCAGATAGTGGATGTTTGTGCCTCCTTGGATGAAGCCTGGATCGTGCATCAACGTGCGGTGAAGGTCAAGGTTGGTCTTGATGCCTTCAACCACCATTTCCGACAAGGCGACCTGCATTCGATGGATGGCCTGTTCCCTGGTTGCGCCATAGGCAATGATTTTGCCGATCATTGAATCATAAAATGGTGGGACAACATAACCTGTATAGACATGGGAGTCTACACGGATACCTGGTCCACCCGGCGCATGCCAGGTCGTGATTTTTCCAGGAGAAGGCACAAAAGTGAAAGGGTCTTCCGCATTGATACGGCATTCCAGTGCATGACCAACCAGACGGATGTCCCGTTGTTTATAACGGAGTTTTTCCCCGGCAGCGACACGGATCTGTTCCTGGATCAGGTCAAGACCGGTAATCAGTTCAGAAACAGGATGCTCAACCTGGATACGGGTATTCATTTCGATGAAGTAGAACTCACCGTTCTCGTACAGGAATTCAAAAGTACCGGCACCGGCATAGCCGATCTTGCTGCATGCCTCTGCGCAACGGTCGCCGATACGGTCCACCAGACGGCGTGGAATATTCGGTGCAGGCGCTTCTTCGAGCACTTTCTGATGACGGCGTTGCATTGAGCAGTCACGTTCACCAAGCCAGATGGCATTGCCATAAGTATCAGCCAGCACCTGAATTTCGATATGGCGGGGATTTTCCAAGAATTTTTCCATATAGACTTCCGGATTCCCGAAAGCCTTGCCTGCTTCCAGTTTCGTCATGGAAACAGCATTCAACAGGGATTCCTCATTCCTGACGACACGCATACCGCGTCCACCACCACCGCCAGATGCTTTGACAATAACTGGATAACCGATTTTACGTGCTGTCGAAAGAATTTCTTCCTCATCATCGCTCAATGCGCCATTGGAACCGGGAACACAAGGGATTCCGGCTTTGAGCATCGCCTGCTTGGCTGTGACCTTATCCCCCATCTGGCGGATAGATACCGGGGTTGGACCGATGAACGTAAATCCGGATTTTTCAACACGTTCTGCAAAATCTGCATTCTCTGCCAGGAAACCATAGCCAGGATGGATGGCTTGGGCGTCAGTGACTTCTGCCGCACTGATGATGGCAGGCATGTTCAGGTAGCTTTGGACGGAAGAAGCGGGACCGATACAGACCGATTCATCAGCCAGCTTGACATACTTGGCATCACGGTCTGCTTCAGAGTGGACAACAACAGTTTTAATGCCCATTTCACGGCATGCCCGCTGAATGCGCAAGGCGATTTCACCGCGGTTGGCAATAAGGATTTTTTCAAACATAGTGATCAGGTTGTTCAGAAAGCCGAAAAGATGGCAGTGGTGCGGCCTGCACCAACTGCCTTTTATCCAATGATGAACAAAGGCTGACCGAATTCAACAGGAGAGCCGTTCTCAACCAGAATCTTCTTGATGGTACCGGCAGATTCCGCTTCAATCTCATTCAGCAGTTTCATAGCTTCAATGATGCACAGCGTATCACCTGCCTTGACGGAGGAACCTACCTGGACATAAGGAGGATTGCCGGGTGCAGAAGCACTGTAGAAAGTACCGACCATCGGTGATTTGACAACAGTCCCTTCTGGTTCCGCCGGTGCTGCGGGAGCAGCTTCAACGGCTGGTGCAGCAGGTGCGGCAGCAGGAACCGGTGCACCTGCAGGAGCGATGGCAGATGGCTGCACCATCAGAGTAGGCTGCCCTTGAACAGAAGTGTTCTTGGCGATACGGACCTTGCTGTCACCTTCGGTGACTTCCAGTTCAGCAATACCGGATTCAGCAACCAAGTCAATCAGGGTCTTTAATTTACGTAAGTCCATAGGAGTCCTGAAAAATAACAGTTAATATAATCAAAATCAGTGCTTGAGGGCATATGCCACAGCCATACGGTAACCTTCAATGCCAAAACCACAGATAACGCCTTTGGCAATGGCAGAAAGGAAAGAATGATGGCGGAATGGTTCCCGTTGGTGGATATTTGAAATATGCACTTCATAGAAAGGAATATCGACTCCAGAGAGGGCATCCCTGAGGGAAACACTGGTATGTGTCAATCCACCGGGGTTGATGATGATGGCATCGACATTTTCAAGCCGCGCCTGATGGATCCTGTCAATCAAAGCCCCTTCATGGTTGCTCTGGAAACTGGCAAAACGGGCACCCGCCTGCTCAACAAGCATGCGTGTCATGGAAACGACATCATCAAGGGTTTCTTTGCCATAAATGTCCGGTTCCCGCATACCCAACAGGTTCAGGTTCGGCCCATTGAGCAGAAGAATATTTTTAGCCATGATGGTGAGGAAATCGATTTTTTCTGTCCGACAGGTTGCATTTTGCCGTTAAAGTACCAAAAAATGCAAGGAAAAAAGCCAATTTTTACGTTTCAGCATCCCCGGGATGAAGCGGGGCATCGTTGATGATGTCGATTAAATGCGCTAAATCCGCCCTTTTGGCATACTCTCCGAAAAAACGGTCTGGACGGCGGAGATCATTGGGCTCATAAACAATGAGACAAACAGCTTCATTCCGCCAAAAGAACTCAATTGTTTCAATTATGCGGTTATTTTTCCTGGATTTTGCAATTTCCCCAACCTCAAAGGGAATACCTTCATTCAATAGGAACAGTTCAACATCCTTGGCATTATCGGTAAATAGCTGGATATGGATACCGCTGTGTTCCCCGGCTGTTCCGTTCAAGACAGCACCCGTGATATATGGGCAGAAAGGTTGGAACTTTTTCAACAGCTGTACAGCAGCCAGCCGGAGATGCTGGAGTCTTGCGCTCTGTTTTTTTGACAGAAAAAGCCGATTATACCGTCGCAGTTCATTCTCGACAGCCTCATTGTTGGGTAGAATCTCACTGTTGATGCGGGCGTTTCCTAAAATCATGCGGGCCGCATTCCGTTTAGCGGTTTCATAAGATGCCCCTTCCTCCGCGATGATCCGTGCAGCGGCTGTGGCGATTTGCTGCTGCAATATTGAGGAATCAGTGGAAAACCGGGATGCCATGTTTGGTTATTGGGAGACAGCAGTTCAACATAACAGGGATTTTAAGCGTATTTATCGGAACAGACCATTATGCATATCCATATTCTTGGCATCTGCGGCACCTTCATGGGCGGGGTTGCCGTTCTTGCCAAAGCCGCCGGGCACAAAGTGACAGGTTGTGATGCAGGAGTGTACCCACCCATGAGCACCCAATTGCAGGAGCAGGGCATTGAACTGATCCAGGGATATGATGCAGATCAGATTTCCCTGCAGCCAGACCTGTATGTCATTGGCAATGTGGTTTCACGAGGTAATCCCCTGATGGAAGAAATCCTCAACAGGGGATTGCCCTATGTTTCGGGACCGCAGTGGATTGGTGAACATATCCTGAACAACCGTTGGGTCATGGCCGTTGCGGGAACTCATGGCAAAACAACCACAACCGCCATGCTCGCATGGATCTTAGAAGATGCTGGGCTGTCCCCCGGCTTCCTGATTGGAGGGGTTCCAGTGAACTTTGGGATTTCCGCCCGTCTGAACGGCGGTCAGGATTCTCCGTTTTTTGTCATCGAGGCAGATGAATATGACACCGCCTTCTTTGACAAACGCAGCAAGTTCGTTCATTACCGGCCAAAGACGGCGATTCTGAACAACCTGGAATTCGACCATGCTGATATTTTCCAGGATATTGCTGCCATTGAGACACAGTTCCATCACCTTGTCAGAACAATTGCCGGCAATGGCAAAGTCATTATCAACCGTAACAGTCCTTCACTTGCCAAAGTCATCGAGCGGGGGTGCTGGAGTGAAAAAGAATGGTTTGGCGGCAAGCCAGGTGATGACTGGACATTGGAAGATGCAGGGGACGACCGCTTCCATATCTATTTCAGAGGGGCTTTGCAGGGAACCGTCCAATGGGAACTGGCAGGAGAACACAATCGGCTGAACGCATTGGCTGCAATTGCAGCAGCCCGTCATGCCGGCGTTGCGCCAGCAGTCTCCATAGAAGCGTTGTCCCGTTTCAGGAATGTCAAGCGGCGCATGGAATGCCGGGGAGTCGTCCGGGACATTCATGTCTATGATGATTTCGCCCATCATCCGACAGCCATCACCACCACCATTGCAGGACTGCGCCGTAAGATCCAGCAGACAGGAGGAAGGATCCTTGCCGTGCTTGAACCCCGTTCAAACACCATGAAACTGGGTGTGATGAAACAGGCTTTGCCCCAGAGCCTGTCAGGAGCCGACCTGATTTTCGGCTATGGCGAAAAATCAGGCAAGAATGCTTTGGGCTGGAATCTGGCTGAAACACTGGCTCCTTTGGGAAACAGGGCGGCAGCCTATAATGATCTTGACCAGTTGGTGGATGCCGTTGCCGCTGCTGCCCATGAAGGTGACCATATCCTGATTATGAGCAATGGCGGGTTTGGGGGTATCCATCAGAAAATCTTGGATAAATTGCAGATGAGGAACTGAATGTCAAAAGCCATCCTTTACCTGCATGGCTTCATGTCAGCGCCGGAATCCTTCAAGGCACAACTGCTGAAGGCTGCCTTGAAGCAGAAAGCGGTCGATTGCCGTTATTATTGTCCCCAGCTGCCCATTGCACCAGCAGAGGCGGTGGCTATGGCATCGGCAGAAATCAAGGATATTCCAGCTGAGGAACTGACAGTGATCGGTTCATCGCTGGGGGGATACTACGCCAACTGGATTGCCGAACAATATGGCTGCAGGGCAGTGCTTCTGAATCCCGTCATTGATCCGTGGCGTATCAAAATCCTGGAAGACAGCCCAGATAGAAGCGACCTGCAGGTCAAGGCATGGTTGGATTTCCGTGAAGCATATGCTTTAGACCTGGAAGCCATCCGGATAGGGTACATTACCCGGCCAGAACGGTATCTGCTGTTGGCGGCGACCGGTGATGAACTCCTTGATTGGCATTTGATGCAGGCTCACTATCAACAGACCAACCAGATTATCATCCAAGGCAGCAACCATGGCATTTCAGATTTTGAACAGTATCTGCCCCAGGTATTGGCATTCTGCGGGATTGCCTGAAAAGACCGTTTTGCCAATCCCGTCTTTTAAGGCGTTTTAGCATGAATCTATTCTTTGAAGAATCAGGAGAATTCAAGGCTGGCCAGATCATGAGCCAGGCAGGGGAGTCGTTTCAAGTGGAACTCCCGACCGGCAAACGGGTCAAAGTCCGCGGAAAAGATATCCTGTTCCAGTTCAATTCCCAAGATCCGGAAGGACTGATGACAGCTGCCCGGCAGACAGCAGAAGAAATCGATCTGGATTTCCTCTGGGAAGTTGCCGGAGAGGACGAATTTGATTACGTTTCTTTGGGACAGGAATACTTCGGGCATGAACCGCAGCCGGAAGAATCAGCGGCATTGCTGATCCGCCTGCATTCAGCGCCCATGTATTTCTACCGGAAAGGTAAGGGACGTTATAAAGGCGCCCCAGAAAAAGCCCTGAAAGCGGCATTGGCTGGCATCGAAAAAAGAAAACAGCAGGCAATAGTCCAGCAGCAATACATTGACCAGATGCTTCAGGGAACCTTACCGGAAGCCATCCGGGACAACGCCATCCGGCTGCTGTGTAAACCAGACAAGAACAGCATCGAATACAAAGCATTGGCAGCAGTCTGCGAAGAGCAGCACCTTTCCACGGAAAAACTGTTAGTACGCCTTGGCGGTGTGCCTGATGCAAAAAACCTCCATCTTTCCCGTTTTATCTATGATTATTTCCCGCAGGGAACGGGTTTCTCTGATGTTGGGAGAGGAACAATGGCAATGGAACTCCCGGTTTCAGATGCCAAAGCCTTTTCCATTGATGACATCACCACGACAGAAATCGATGATGCCCTGTCGGTTGACCCACTGCCTGATGGACGGTATCGGATCGGAGTGCATATCGCAGCACCTGCGCTAGGAATGACACCCGGAGACGCCCTGGATGCGATTGCCCGCAAACGGCTTTCCACCGTTTATATGCCGGGCGACAAAATCACCATGCTGCCCGACAGTTTAGTAGACCGTTTTACCCTGGGGGCAGGTGAATACCGTCCTGCATTAAGCCTTTATGCGGTGATTGACCCATCAGACTGGTCTGTTGTTGAGACAGAAAGCCGGGCAGAAAAAGTCCGTGTGGTTGACAACCTCCGCCATAACGATCTCGACAGCCTGGTCACAGCAGGAAACCTGGCATCCGGGGAAGGCGATTACCCACATAAAGAAGCCATCCGGGTCTTGTGGCAGTGTACCCAGGCCTTTGAAAAACAACGGATGCTCAAACGTGAAGCCTTTGGTCTTAAACCAGAACAGACCAATCGGGTGGATTTCAATTTCTATGTGTCAGAAGACGGCATCGTTACCATTGAGCGGCGTCAACGCTCTGCACCATTGGACAAAATTGTGGCTGAAATGATGATTTTCGCCAATAGCACCTGGGGCAGGTTGATGGCTGACTGTGGCGTGCCGGGAATCTACCGCTCACAAGTCAGTGGTGGATGGGGGAACCGGCTGCTGGTCAAGATGGTGACCCATGCTGCACCCCATCAGGGACTGGGTGTTGACCAGTATGCCTGGTGCACATCTCCCCTGCGCCGTTATACCGACCTTGTCAATCAATGGCAAATCCTTGCGTGTATCCAGTATGGCAAAACCGCACCGTTGACAGCCCCTTTCCGTCCCAAAGATGCTGACCTGTTCGCCATTGTCAGCGCATTTGACGCCGCCTATACCGCATATGGTGAGTTTCAGGGACGGATGGAACGTTACTGGTGCCTCAAATGGCTGGAACAGCATCAAGTGCATCAAGCTGATGCGGTTGTTATCCGTGATGAAATCGTCCGTTTGGTTGACATCCCATTGACCATTCCCATGCCGGGTATGCAGGTCTTTGCCCGAGGCACCCAGGTCAGGCTTGAACTGATTGCCTGGGATGAAGTCGAACTGACCGTGCAAGCCCGTTTCCTGGAAGGCTCCGCAGAAAGTCCAGACATTCAAAAAGAGGGCTCAGAGGAAGAGGATGAAGAAGACCCAGTGGAATAATTTCCAATAATGGGGACTAAAATACCCAACGGAGATTGATTGGAAAATGAAGCCATGGCTGCATAACCGTATCCTGATGCTGGGATTGGCACTGTCCATCCTGCTGCACGGGCTTCTGCTGTTCATCATTCCAGAAGGGACATTCCTCTCAGGAAAAATACCAGAAATCCAGCCAGGCATGGAATTACGGTTCGTTCTTCGCGACCGGCTCCCTGCCTTGCCAGAAAGGGAAGATGCATTAACCATTGGGGAAACTGCCTCAGACAACAGCCATATTGAAACCATTTCATCAGGAACATCTGGGATGCAGCTGCCTGAGGGAAAAAGCAGTCCAGTTCAGACAACAGGCAATCCTGCAGGGAGGGCATCTTCAGGCCAGCGGGATACAGCGGGAGCACAGACATCCCCTGCTTCTGACAGGATAGGCTATGAAGGGACGTCTGAAACCGGGGAAGACGGCCGTTCCGTGGTTTTCAGGCGGGGAGCAGGCCGCCAGGCTTCCTCGACGGCCCGTCCCGTTATTACCGCCTCAACCCGTGACCCTGCCTATGCCATGTATTATCGGGCATTGCGAAGCCGGATAGAACATATCGGCAACATCAATTTTCCCCAGCGCAATGGTGCCAGGCTATATGGCGAACTGACAGTCCGGATTCCAGTTTACAAGAATGGAGCCATTGATGGACGTGAAGGTGGTGTTTCCATTGAGCGGTCTTCAGGCAACCCGGCTTTGGACAATGCCGCTTTGAGCATCGTCCGCAGGGCTGCACCGTTTGGTCCCTTCCCGGGGAAGGCACAGACGACAGCAGATGTTTGGGTTATCATAACCCGATTGAAATTCACCCAGGAGCAGGGGCATCATCCGCAGATACAGTCAACCGTCCGATGAAGCCACTGATGGAACAGCACCAGTCAAGAACCAGAAAATGCGTGACCGTTATGCAGTCGTAGGCAATCCTGTTGCCCATAGCAAATCCCCAGAAATCCATACATTGTTCGCCCTTCAGACAGCAGAAGCCGTTGAATACACCAAGCTGCTGGCTCCGTTGGAAGGGTTCAAAGAGACAGTCTGCCAGTTTGCAGCCCAGGGAGGATGTGGGCTGAATGTCACTGTCCCTTTCAAGTTCGAAGCGTTCCAGCTTGCCACCGAACGGACACCGCGGGCAGATACTGCCGGGGCAGTCAACACCCTGCGTTTTGATGGAAACCGTATCTTGGGCGACAACACCGACGGTGCTGGGTTGGTCGCAGACATCACCCGGAATCTCGGCATTTCTCTGACAGATGCCAGAATCCTGATGCTTGGGGCGGGCGGTGCCGCCTATGGTGTCATGCTGCCCCTGCTGGACCAGAAACCGGCTGTGATCCATGTTGCCAACAGGACCTTGGAAAAAGCTGCTGCACTGGCTTCTGCCTTTGCCGGTTATGGCAGGACGGCCTCATCCGGATATGATGATTTAGAAGGGCAATATGATGTCATCATCAACGCCACCTCAGCCGGATTGCAGGATACGATGCCCCCTGTGCCATCCAGGGTCTTCGGATCAGGTTCATTGGCATTGGATATGGTCTATGCCGATAAACCGACCGCCTTCATGCAGTTTGCGGCTGAACAGGGTGCCCGTATCCGGGATGGTTTCGGTATGCTGGTGGAACAGGCGGCAGAATCCTTTTTTATCTGGCGGGGCATCCGGCCAGAAACAGCACCTGTCTTCACCCATTTTGGACGGTAAGCACGTATGAAGAAACTGCTTCCGTTGATCATAAAGTACCGATGGTGGCTGATTGCGGCTCCATTTGCACTGCTGATCGCCTTGCAGCTTTATTATTTCGTCCAGATTGCATGGTGGGTGAACTTCAATCCTTCCTCCACCAGCTTTATGCGTGAACAGCTGTCTGTCCTGCGTGAGAAGAATCCTAATGCGCAGCTCCAGCATCGATGGATACCCTATAAAAAAATCTCAGGCAACCTCAAGCGCGCCATCATCGCCTCAGAAGACAGCAACTTTGCAACCCATGAGGGCGTTGAATGGAACGGCATCCTCCGGGCTTACAAGACCAACAGCAAGAAAGGGAAAATTGTTTCAGGCGGTTCCACCATCACCCAGCAGCTGGCGAAAAACCTGTTCCTGTCAGGCAGCCGCAGCTATTTCAGGAAACTGCAGGAACTCGCCATCACCTACATGCTCGAATTCTGGATGGAAAAAGAGCGCATCTACGAACTTTACCTGAACCTGGTTGAGTTTGGTGTCGGCGTCTTCGGCTGTGAAGCCGCTGCCCGGCATTACTACGGCATCTCGGCTGCCAACCTGAATCCTGCACAGGCGGCAAGGCTGGCTGCATTATTGCCCAAGCCCCGTTATTTCGACACCCACCGCAATTCCGCTTACCTGGCGCATAGAACCTCCCGTATCCTCCAACGGATGCGGATGGCAAAAACCCCGGAATCCATCAAACCGGCGCCTGCCGGTCCCCGTAAACCCATCAGACGGGTAAAGCATTGATTGCTATTCCTGCCAAAGGAATAGCCTTCTTTTGATGTTCAGCACAATTCAATCCATTCCTGTTATGGCAGGTCTGATATAATAGACAATTCACCATTTTCAGGAAATTGCCTGAACGGTAGAAAAAGCATTTAAAACGGAAACGAATTCTGCCTATGCCTGTTGATCCAATCAGACTGTAATACGTTATAGGGCAGAGACCCGGCAGGGAGTTATTGGCGGGGACTGCCATCAATAAGTTGGAAAGGGGGAACCTATGATCAATGTTTTTATCCTTCAGAACGGCCGTCTGAACCAAGTGCCGATTGATTCCCGGGAAGACCTTGAGAATGTTTCTCCAATCTGGGTTGACTTGACCGACCCCACCGATGAAGAACGTGATTGGGTCAAGAGCACCTACAATGTCACCATGCCGGACGAAGATGAAGTCCAGGACATTGAAGCATCTGCCCGTTACTATGAGGCAGAAAACGGTGACCTGCACTTGCGCACAGACTTCCGTATTGATGACGATGATGAGCCATCCCAGAGCGTGACAGTCGCTTTCATCCTTTCAGGTAACATGCTGTTCTCGATGCATGCAGAAGACCTGCCTGTATTCCGGCTGGTGCGGATGCGCGCCCGTTCCCGCCCAGGGTCCATCACCGATTACAAAGATGTCCTGCTCGACCTGTATTCAACCGATGCCGAATATTCCGCAGATGCGCTGGAAGGCATCTACCGCAACTTGGAAGAAGTCAGCATCCGGGTTCTACAGGAAGAATTCACAGACCAGGATGCAGCAGCAACCCTGAGCACCATTGCGAAAGAAGAAGACTTGAACGGCCGTATCCGTCGGACCATGATGGATACCCGCCGGGCGGTCAGTTTCCTTATGCGTGGACGGCTGCTGGATGCCGAGCAGTTTGAAGAAGCCCGCCAGATCCTGCGGGATATCGAGTCATTGGATGGCCATACCTCGTTCCTGTTTGAAAAAATCAACTTCCTGATGGATGCGACTGTCGGTTTCATCAACATCAACCAGAACAAGATCATCAAGATTTTCTCAGTTGCCAGTGTTGCTTTCCTGCCCCCGACACTGATTGCCAGCATCTATGGGATGAACTTCAAGCTGATGCCAGAACTGGAGTGGAATTTCGGCTATCCCTTCGCCATTGCGCTGATGCTGGTCAGTGCGTTGGTACCGCTTTGGTATTTCAACCACCGGGGGTGGCTGAAATAACTAGACCAGTTATAAAAAGCAACAGTTTTGTATCCCTGTCGATGGCAGGTATTCTATTCCATTCATGAATAAAATGAGGCGTATGGGAGACAGCTACAGGATCAAATCAAACAAAAAGAGCAACTTGATGGGGAAACACCCTTAACGGGACGTGGTCAAAAATCCTGCCGTTTGACGCATCAGACTAAAAAGTCTAGCTTTTTTAAAGCGTTACCAGTCTGTTTGCAAGACATGATGAATCTTCACTGAGCTATTACAGCTGACGTTTTCTTTTGAGATTTTCCTGATGGCGCTCCATGCGGGCAATCCGTTTTCTTGCGGATCCAATCAAGGCAGATTCCGCACGGAGAATCTCACGTAAAGGCTTCTGAAAATATTCTTTCATGAAACGGTAGATGTCCCGGACAGAGATATCTTCCAGCTCACGTGCGGAAAACAGCAGGCCAATCAGATCTTTGTCCCGCCAGCGTGTCGGCACCTTGTCACGAATCTGTGCCCGATGAAGGTCAATTAAAGAAATCTTCAGGTCTTCCTCTGTGCCATGCTGGGCATCAAAGGGCATGCTGATCAAAAAATGTACGAGGTAGCAATCCCTATGATTCACACCACATCCATGCATACCCCGAACCATCTGTGCTACGCGCTTTACAATCAACCTTTTAACATGGCAGGACGGTCTTTCATTCCAGAAATAACCGGTTAGATGAGTGGCGGGTGCCAGATCTTTCGTAATGATAAAAGATGTTCTGGCGAGAGGATTGCCACCCTTCATCCCATAGGCAACGCCTTCCATTGTATCCACACCATGCTCAGCCAGGCGGTGGATTGCATTCCATTCACGGTCTGCCCCCAAGACCGGTAACCGCAGACGGATCAGGCTTTTCATGACCTCAACTAACTCAGTACCATGATGCAGTTTCAGATAAAAGCCCTGACCATCCATCTCGAAGCGCAAGGTTCGACGGGTCTCAACTTGACGAGCTACATCACCAGTGATTTTCTCAACCTCTTCAAAAGGATCTTTTCCTTGCCAGCGTGTCAGGAATGGTTCTTTTAAAATATACATAAGTACAATTACTCAAAAAGAGGAGGGGTGGTTGATATCACATCTTCTGGAACTGAGCGTTATAGAGTGCCCTGTAAACACCTGCCTCATGTTCTATCAGTTCCTCATGGGTGCCTGTCTCTGCAACCTCGCCTTCATTGATGACGACCTGGAAGGACTGGAGTTTTGAGAACATAATGATAGTAATATTAGAAGAACTTATTAACGATTAGCCAAATGCCTCAAAGAAACGTTTTATTTTCTTTTGTATTTGTCTTTATGGTTTTTTTTTTTTTTTTTTTTTTTTTTTTTTTTTTTTT
>JBJEXA010000042.1:0-4060 GCA_051885335.1 Oxalobacter sp.
GATGAGATTTTGGTTCCCGGTGTCACTGACCCGAGCGATATCAAGCAGACAGATGGTGAGAAAAGGGCGGCAGATCTGGCGCTTTCCCTGGAACTTTAATGGGAAATGAACAGATTGAAATTGGTGCCTGGGACCGGAATCGAACCGGTACGCCATTTCTGGCGAGAGATTTTAAGTCTCTTGTGTCTACCAATTTCACCACCCAGGCAATCGATGCAGATGTGCATTCTATCAGAATTTTACAGAATCAACCGCAGGTGTTTCCTCAATGCATACTTCTTTCTTGACAACGTTCCATCCCATATCGGCTTCAGAATTCGAATTGATCAGAACCCCTGATTACACATTGAAAGCTTGTCTTTGCCAACCACAGGGCGTCGGACATGTTCCAGCTGTGGTCTGTGTGCATGGCGGTGCCTGGGTTTCTGGTGACCGGACGGCTGTTTCGGGATTCACTGAGCTGATTGCCCAGACAGGTATTGCTGTGTTGGCGATTGATACGAGGCTTGCGCCCCGTTTTCCTTATCCTGCGTCTGTTGCGGACGTTGTTTATGCTGTCCGCTGGCTGAAACAGCATGCGGAAGCTTACGGCATCGACAGGGATCGGATTGGTACGTTGGGAGTATCCAGTGGCGGCTATCTGGCATTGCTGTCAACGATGCGCTATGACAGCCCGAAATACCGCATTGAATCAGATACTATCAATGATTCAGTTAATGCAAAAACAGCATTTGTTGCTACCTGTTCAGGTGTCTTGAATCCATTGGCACGCTATCAGATGGCAGAAAGGCGTGGGGATATTGACATCATCCAGTGCCATGATGCTTTTTTCCAGACTGTTCAGACGATGGAAGAGACAAGTCCTCCGTTGATTTTGGAACGTCATGAAAAGGCTTATCTGCCACCAGCTCTTTTTTTCCAAGGGGAACTTGATCCTAGATTGCCGGCAGATACAGCAGAAAAAACAGCAGATGCCTGGAACAGGGCAGAAGGGAAGGCGCAGGCCATAGTCTATCCGCACGCTGGACATGCTGTCGGCACTTGGTCACGGAAGGCCATCCTGGATATGCTGACCCGTTTCCAGGCTTTGGCTTCTGCACCGGATTCTTTCAAACTTGATTGAAAAACGGCTGACAGTTATCTTATGGTCATCCATCAGATGATGGGTGTTTGATGATTGGCTATAATGTCTTTTTCTCTATTCTTTCATCAGACTATGGTCAAAACGCCTGAACTTTTACTGCCCGCAGGGTCTGTGGACAAGATGCGTGCCGCCTATGATTTCGGTGCCGATGCCGTGTATGCTGGGCAGCCCCGGTACAGTCTCCGTGCGCGGAACAATGAATTTTCTTCAATGGAAGCGTTGAGGACGGGCATTGATGAATCGCACCGTCGTGGCAAGAAGTTCTATGTTGCCAGCAATATCTATGCGCATAACGCCAAACTGAGGACTTATCTGGAAGACATGGCGCCTGTCATTGAGATGAAGCCTGATGCGCTGATTATGGCGGATCCTGGCATGATTATGCTGGTGAAAGACAAATGGCCGGAGATACCTGTCCATCTTTCTGTTCAGTCGAATGCCATCAACTGGGCCGATGTCCGTTTCTGGCAAAGAATGGGATTGACCCGGGTCATCCTGTCCCGTGAACTGTCCCTGGATGAGATTGATGAAATCCGTCAGAAATGTCCGGAAATGGAACTGGAGGTCTTTATCCACGGGGCACTTTGTGTTGCGTATTCCGGGCGTTGCCTGCTGTCGGGCTATTTCAGTCACCGTGATTCCAATCAGGGTATCTGCACCAATTCCTGCCGTTGGAACTATAAGATTGGCAATGCTGAGGAAGACGAGACTGGTGATCTGAAACCGTTGGATATGCAGGCTTTCATTGAACAGTCAGGTATTTTGCCTTCTGAATTGGGTGGTGTTCCCCGTCATCCTGCTGCTGAACGGGTCTATTTCATTGAAGAAGGCAAAAGGCCCGGACAGCTGTTGCCCATTATGGAAGATGAGCATGGCACTTACATCATGAATTCGAAGGATCTGCGTGCTATTGAACATGTTGAACGGCTGGTGAAGATCGGCGTGGATTCCCTCAAAGTCGAAGGGCGGACAAAGTCCATTTATTACGTTGTCAGAACAGCACAGGCATACCGGAAGGCGATTGACGATGCGGTTGCCGGCAGACCGTTTGATGTCAAATTGCTGGGTGCTTTGCAAGGGCTGGCGAACCGGGGATACACCGATGGTTTCTATGTCCGTCATCATCCCAAGGACTACCAGAATTACATGACCGGGGCTTCTGAACTGTACAGCAGCCATTATGTCGGTGATGTGGTTGATGCAGCAGATGGATGGGCGACAATCCTGGTCAAGAATCGGTTTGCTGTCGGTGATACGCTGGAGATATTCCATCCAGAAGGAAACATGGTAATTCTGTTGAAGGAGATGACAGACCAGCAGGGCAATCCAATCACAGTCGCCCCTGGCAGCGGTCATATTGTCAGGATTCCTTTGGAAAAATACGGGAAGGGCGCTTTCATTGCCAGACAGCTCCATCCTGAAACAGCTGGGGAGAAGGCAGCATGACCCGTCAGATTGTCCTGGATACAGAAACGACCGGTTTGAATGCCAACGATGGTGACCGGATTGTTGAAATCGGCTGTGTTGAGGTGATTGACCGCCGTATCACCGACAACCATTACCATGTCTATATCAATCCTGAACGGGATATGCCGGAAGAGGCAGTGGAAATCCACGGTTTGACGTCGGAATTCCTCAGTGATAAGCCGACGTTCTCAGAAATCGCAGCAGGCTTCTGTGATTTCATCAGGGATGCTGAGCTGATTATCCATAATGCAGAGTTTGACATCGGTTTTCTGGATGCTGAACTCAAACGTCTGGAAATGCCACCGATTGCCAAGATAACGCCCAATATCATTGACAGCCTTGCCATAGCAAAGCGGATGTTCCCTGGTAAACGCAACAATCTGGATGCTTTGTGTGACCGCCTTGAAATCGACAATTCCCAGCGTACCCTGCATGGTGCATTGCTGGATGCTGAACTGCTGGCAGAGGTCTATCTTGGGTTGACCAGGGGACAGAAGTCCCTGATGATTGATGATGACGATGATGTCTCTTTCCGGAAAGGCAGAAGGGGACGGTTATTGGAAGATAATCAAATACCCATCATTGTCCTGAAGGCTTCTGAGGAGGAATTGGCGGCACATGAATCGGTACTTGAGGGGATTGAAAAGGCGAACAGGGGAAAACCCTGCGTCTGGCGTCAGGAACCGTCTGATGTTCAATCAGATTGAACCGCCTCTTGAAGCAATTTTCTGAGATTCGCTTCGTCCTGCCATCGGAGCCGTTCCTCAGAAGCAAGAACCCAGCCTCTCATTTCTTCCGGCCGTGATGAACGGTGGTTCAGCAGCAGCCTTTCTGCCACTTTGATGTCTGGATGGATGGCACCGAAAAAGTTGACGATATCGCCGTACTGGATCAGCATGCAGGGAAAATTGTCGATTTCCAAAGCATCCAGCAGGTCGGCATGGTCTTCGATGTCAATCCAAAGGAAGGTGATATCTGGATATTTTTCAGATAATGTTTGAAAAGGTCCAAACCAGTTCCGGCAGGCACCGCACCATTGTGCACAGAAACAGGCGACTGTCCATGTCGAGTCGGTCAGGGACGCTGCCAGCATGGGGTAGTCCTGTTTCTGCAATCTCGTTAATGGCATAATGGCGGCTGATTTCAGCAATAGTTGGATTGGCTGTTATTTTAACGTATGTCTTTCTTGCAGGGCATCCAATCTACTGCATACCAGCAATAATCAGCGTGGCAGACAGTCATAAGATGAATAATATCCGTGAAGTGCCAGAATCTGTTTACCGTGGCCGTTTTGCCCCTTCTCCTACAGGTGACCTGCATTTTGGCTCCATGGTTGCTGCGGTCGGCAGCTATCTGGATGCCAAAGCCCATGATGGCGAATGGATTGTGCGGATTGAGGATGTCGATGTCACACGCTGCACAGAGGCTTCAGCGGTTTCTATCCTGAAG
>JBJEXA010000043.1:0-16526 GCA_051885335.1 Oxalobacter sp.
AGACAATCAGGGAAACCGGGGAGATGACTTCTTTATCCTGTCCGTTTTCTTGCCATGTCGTCCGCATGGAAAGAGAGTCTTTGCCGACTGGAATGCTGATGCCCAAATCAGGACATAATTCAAGACCGACTGCCTTGACGGTGTCATAGAGTGCGGCATCCTGTCCTGGCTGTCCGCATGCCGCCATCCAGTTGGCAGAGAGTTTGATATCAGAAACGGTCTGGATTGGTGCAGCGGCAATATTGGTTAATGCCTCACCGATTGCCATACGGCCTGATGCCGGAGCATTAATAACGGCCAATGGGGTTCTTTCACCCATTGCCATTGCTTCGCCCATATACCCTTCAAAGCTCATCAGGGTTACGGCGCAGTCTGCGACAGGCACCTGCCAAGGACCGACCATCTGGTCACGGCAGGTCATCCCACCGACCGACCTGTCACCGATGGTGATCAGGAAGGATTTGTCGCCAACGGTTGGCAGCAACAGGACTTTCTCTACAACTTCTTCAAGCGACAGGCCTTCTAGGTTGACTTCAGGATAGTCATGGATGATATGGACAACATCCCGATGCATTTTTGGTGGCTTGCCTAGCAGGACATCCATCGGCATGTTGACCGGTTCATTCTGGTATTCTGAATCAAGGACTTTCAGCTGGCGTTCTTCGGTCGCCTTGCCGACAATCGCATAGGGACAGCGTTCACGGACGCACAGGTCATTGAACAGTTCCAAGCTTTCTTCTGCAATCGCCAGGACATAACGTTCTTGGGATTCATTGCTCCAGATCTCCCTCGGAGACATGCCACTTTCTTCCAAGGGGACACTTCGAAGATTGAAGACTGCCCCTCTGTCTGCATCATGGGTGATTTCCGGGAAGGCATTGGAAAGCCCACCTGCCCCGACATCATGGATGGAAAGAATTGGATTCTTATCTTTCATCGCCCAACATGCATTGATGACTTCCTGCGCACGACGCTGCATTTCTGGATTGCCTCGCTGGACGGAATCGAAATCCAGATCTGCGGTATTCGCGCCGGTTGCCATGGAAGACGCAGCACCTCCCCCCATACCAATCCGCATACCGGGACCACCCAGTTGAATCAGCAAGGCACCGACAGGCAATGACTGTTTCTTGGTATGGATATCAGCGATGGAACCGAGACCGCCTGCCAGCATGATGGGTTTGTGGTACCCGTAAACGGTGCTGCCGACATGCTGTTCATAAGTGCGGAAATAGCCTGTCAGGTTAGGACGACCAAATTCGTTGTTGAATGCCGCCCCGCCAATCGGACCATCTATCATGATCTGCAATGGAGAGGCAATCCTGTCAGGTTTACCATAGACATCTTGACGCTGTTCCTGTAAGGTGACATCCGATGCGTTTTCCCAAGCTCTTCTGGTTTCCGGCAGATGCAGATTTGAAACGGTAAATCCTGTTAATCCTGCTTTCGGCTTCGCCCCACGCCCTGTCGCGCCTTCGTCACGGATTTCACCACCTGAACCTGTAGCAGCACCCGGAAACGGGGAAATGGCTGTCGGATGATTATGGGTTTCGACTTTCATCAGGATATGCGCCATTTCCTCATTGGGCTGATAAACATGGTGGCCTGACTGGGTTTCAGGATAAAACCGCATGACTTTCCTGCCTTGGATGATGGAAGAATTGTCCTTGTAGGCGACAATGGTGTTCTCTGGATGCTTCTCGTGGGTGTTGCGGATCATTGAGAACAGAGAGCGGTCCTGCAACTGACCATCAATTGTCCAGTCTGCATTGAAAATCTTATGACGGCAGTGCTCACTGTTTGCCTGGGCAAACATCATGAGTTCAACATCTGTCGGGCTGCGCCCTGCTTTTAGGAACGCATCGTACAAGTAATCAATCTCATCTTCTGACAGGGCCAACCCCAAGTCGGAATTTGCCTTGACCAGCGCCTCTTTGCCTCCCTGCTGGATGTCAACTGATTCAAGAGGTTTCGCGTCCAGTTCACGGAACAGGATTTCAGCATCTTTCCGATTTGACAGGACCATTTCTGTCATTCGATCATGCAACAGCCCTATCATGGCAAGACGGGTTTCATCGGATGCCGCTAGTGCCTTCTTGTTACGCCGGATGCGATAGGAAACACCTCTTTCCACCCGTCTTACATCATCCAGTGAACAGTTATGCAAGATATCCGTTGCCTTGGACGACCAAGGTGAAATCGTCCCAGTCCGGGGAACAACAATAAATTCCTCGCCTTTCTCTGCCCGCGTATAAGGTTCACCATATGTCAGCAGCGTTTTCAGGCGAGTCAGATCATTTTCAGAAAGATGGTCCCCTCCATCAATGAAATGGAGGTAACGACCATTGACTTCCGTCACCGCAGGATCAATGGTCTGGATGGCGGACAGGAGACGTTGCGCACGGAAAGCGGAAAGTGCAGTGGAACCCGGCAGAATAAGCATGATGGCATCCCGAATCGAAATAACAGAAAAACAGGTTAAAAAACCTATCCGGCTATTATACCTTGCCGCTTTTTACAGAGAAACCACTGGGAAAGTTCCCTCTTCCCAATGAGTGCCCAGATATGGTTTCAAGCTAGTTCTGTTTCTTTCATATGAGGGAAAGCAACCTGGACAATGAAACCACCACCCTCTCTGTTTTTTAGATGGAGTCTGCCTTGATAGCTTTTGGCAATCCTCGCAACAATGGCCAACCCTAAACCAGAGCCATTCGCCTGCCCCCTAGCATTGTCCATTCGGGTAAACGGACGAAGCATCCGCTCAAAACTTCCTTCAGGAATGCCGACACCATGATCTGCAATCTCCATCAGGACTTCATTGCCTGATATAACACAGCTGATATCCACTTCAGTCAATGGCTTTCCGGGTGTCTTGCCATAACGGACAGCATTGGTCAGGATATTGCTGACCATCCGCCGCAACTCGATTTCTCCTGCCAGGATAGTCAACCCTTCTTCAACCTGCACTTTCGCCTGAAAATCCAGTCTTGTCTTGAAGGAATCAAGAACTTCCAGAACCAATGCCCCCAGATCGACTTCTGTGACCGCTTTTGTCTCAGCGTCCAATCTGGCATAATCCAAGAACTGACCGACAATCGCATTCATCTGGGACAGGTCATCCCGCATCTCCTGCCGGCTTTCTTCCGGAATATCCAGCATTTCGATTTCCAGCATCATCCTCGAAAGCGGTGTCCTTAAATCATGGGAAATGCCTGCAAGGATTTCCGCCCGGTCAGACTCGACTCGGGCCAGGTCTTGAACCATCTGATTGAAACTTTGATTGACTTCCCGGATTTCTGTAATACCGTTCTCTGGCAAGGTTTCCGGTGATTTGCCGGTAGCCATCAAGCGTGCTGCCTGTGAAAGTCTTGCCAGTGGCTGGTTCAGGAACATGGAAATGAATCCCGCACCAATGAGGGACAATATCAACACCAGACCACTCCAGCCCAGCCACCGCCAGACAGAAATGCCGCCAATTCTGCCATTATCCAGACGAAGCCAGTAAACATCATCCACATAGTCTTCCTGAAGGCGGAAACTGACCCAGAAACCAAGACGGTCATTGACTTTCGGAGAAATGACTGTGCCTTCGCCCAGTTTCTGTTGAAGGTACGGCGCAATAGTCTGTACCATGTTATTGGCTTTTTCCAAAGGTTCAATCTGATCTGACGGTTCCTTGGGATAGATTCGAATCCCCTCTTTGCTGACCAGTTCATAAATGAGTTCCTGACGGGAAGAAGGTTCTGAATGGACAAGCGCAGCCCTTGTAATCGTGACAACTGAAGCAATTTGTTCTGAAGCTGTTTTTGCTCGGTTGTCACGGTCCAGCCATTGGAAGCTGGCAATCCAAAATCCCATGCTAATGGCAAGCAGAACCCCCACCAACACAAATGTCCGCCAGAAAAGGCTGCTTTTCCACCAAGGAACAGCACCAACTGGCATGGTCGCCGAATGCAAAGGGTACTTATCGATTGCCATCTATACCGTTTTCAATCGCTGGAAACGCTGTCAGGAATAAAAACATACCCAACCCCCCAGACTGTCTGGATATACTGTGGATGGGAAGGGTCGGGCTCAATCAGTTTGCGCAGTCTTGAAATCTGAACATCCAAGCTCCTGTCAAACACTTCGTATTCCCTGCCCTTTGCCCAAGCCATCAATTTGTCACGTGACAAAGGCTGGCGGGCATTGCGGGCAAAAGCTTTCAGGACAGCAAACTCACCGGTTGTCAACGCAATTTTCTCACCGTTTTTCCGCAAGGTCCTGCTGCTGAGGTCTAACTCAAACTCGCCAAAACGGAACAGCTGCTTTTCTTCTGAAGGCGATCCTGGTGTTTCATCTGGCCGTTTCCGCCTGAGCACTGCCCCGATACGCGCCAGCAGTTCCCGGGGATTGAACGGTTTGGGCAGATAATCATCCGCCCCCATTTCAAGGCCGATAATCTTGTCTGTGTCTTCTCCTTTCGCTGTCAGCATGATGATCGGCGTCTGGTCACCACCTCCCCGCAATCGGCGGCAGATGGACAGGCCATCTTCTCCTGGCAGCATCAGATCCAACACCAGCATATCAAACCGCTCGCGTACCCAAAAACGGTTCATGGCTTTGGCATCTTCTGCAACAGTAACGGTATAGCCATTGTCCGAAAGGTAACGGCGCAAAAGTTCTCTCAATCGTGCATCATCATCGACAACAAGCACTTTGGGCTGACGTTCATTTTTTTTCTGGGCTTCCACTGGGCTCATTTTTTCACCAAAATCAAAAGAAGGCATCAATCAGGAAAACTAGACCAATCCGTCATGCTTCTTGAAGCAAGATTACATAAAGTTACAAACTTTTACGGTATTTTTTGGACTTTATCGCTATATTACGCACATCGTATGCGGATTACCCGGTAATTTCGCAACACTGTGCATGATACTGTTGGAGAGATATGAAATTTTTCTTGAAACTGATTTTCATCTCAGCAGCCCTTGTGACAGGCATTGCAACTGCTGATCCCATGGCACCGCACAGGTCAGATGACGGTCGGACACGTTTTTCCGCAGGAAACCGTAGAGAACAGCCATATGGACAGCATCGTTCTCTGATGATACGGACAGGACTCAGTGACCAGAACCGTGGCTATGGTTACCGGTCAAAAAGGATGTCTGATGGTGAAAGATACCGCCTGAGGAATCAGATCAGGGAAGCTGGGCGGATGGATTTCTACCGATGATGCCTGTTGTCTTAGCAGCTTGACTAACAACAGAAAACATGAGAGAATTATATGTTTGAAGCTTTAGAAGTTTGATAAACTTTTTTATCTGAAGATTTGACTTAACCAGGCAAGTTGTCGGCAATCAGGTTGCGAAGCAGGAAGAACCTCTGAAGTGCTGGCTGGCTACCAAAACGATTAGAGGCAATAATGAAAGAAGGCATCCATCCAGAATACCGTGAAGTCGTTTTCCACGACGTTTCATGCGATTTCAAATTCATCACCCGTTCCACCATCCCAACCCGGGAAACAATTGAATTTGAAGGAAAAGAATACCCTCTGGTAAAAGTTGAAGTTTCAGCCGAATCTCATCCTTTCTATACCGGCAAATACAAGATTGTCGATACTGCTGGCCGCGTTGAAAAATTCCGTCAGAAATTCGGCAAAGTTGGTTCCAAAATTTCTGGCAGCTGATATTCTTTTCTGTGAAAAAAGCAGCTTCGGCTGCTTTTTTTTTCAGAACGCCTGTTTCTCAGCATAATTCAGATTAAACTGTCTGTATTGTTGATACTGTTTCCCTGATGATTGAGACACCGAACAGCCTTCTCCCCGTAAAAAAGCCGGTACGTTTGTCTGCTGCTGCAGCCATGTCCCTACCGCGTTGGGGTATTTTGTTGCTGTCGCTACTCTATATTCTTCCAGGTTTGATTGGCCGAGATCCTTGGAAGAATGCTGATGCCATTGGTTTTGGTGTCATGTGGACCATGGCGGAAGGCAGCATCAACGATTGGTTCTGGCCAAATGTATCTGGTTTGCCCATCCCTGATTCCGGTCCTCTCACTTTCTGGATTGGCGCCATCTGTATCAAACTGTTTGGCTGGCTGCTGGGCGCTCCAATGGCAGCCAGGGTTGCAACCATCCTCTTTTTCCTGCTCGGAGCAGTCTCCATCTGGAAAACCGCCAATCTGCTTGGACAGCGTACCGATGCTCAACCAATGCGGTTGGCTTTTGGCGGGCAGCCTGATACAGATGCTTATGGTAGGATGCTTGCTGACTGTGCTCTGCTGATCTATCTGGGATCACTCGGTCTGCTGACCCATAGTCATGAAACCAGCATTGCAGCCCTCTTTGTTGCCTTGATTGCTTATGTGATGTACCGATGCACACGGTATATCAACCTGCCATCTGTTAAAAACGCTTGTATGCTGGGCGTTGCATCTGGCTTTTTAATGCTGACAAACGGTTTTGTGGTTCCCATCGGCCTATACTGTTGCCTGGTTGTCGGTATCTTTTTTATCCATCCACCACGTCAACGACATTTCAGGAACCTCGCCATCGCCATTGTCATCTCAGCTTTCATCGTTGCTGTCTGGTGGGCGATATTAAGTATTGTTCAGCCTTATGGTGGATCACCTTTTGGAAACTGGCTCGAATGGAATGCAGAACAGTTTACTGTACCAACTGTCCAATCCATTTTATTCTTCTTCAAGAAAGGCATCTGGTTCTTCTGGCCGGCATGGCCTTTTGCATGCTGGGCAATCTACGCCTGGCGGCGTCAATGGAAAACAGCGGCACATATCCTCATGCCATTGCTGCTTACCATCACATTTGCAATCTTGGCATTCTGCAGCCCTTTGGATGACACTGGTCTATTGACTTTCATTCCGCCGTTATCTGTCTTGGCTGCATTGGGACTGCCTACCATGAAACGTAGTGCCATCAATGCGATTGACTGGTTTTCAGTTATGGCATTGACTGTGATTGCTTTGTTCATTTGGGTCGCATGGCTTGCCCGTCATACCGGATGGCCAACAGGAATTGCCAAAAATGCTATCAAACTGGCGCCCGGCTTCACGCCCGAATTCAGTCTGACGGCAACTGTTATTGCTTTTTGCGCAACATTGGCTTGGTTTGCTGTGGTTTACTGGCGGATTTCGCGGAAACCATCTGTTCTGATGCGTGCTGTTGTCCTTTCATCAGGCGGTGTTATGCTATGTTGGATCCTGCTGGCGACCTTGTGGATGCCCTGGATCAATTACAGCAAGAGTTATGCCGGTATTGCAGTTGAAATGGCACAGAGAATGCCTGAAAAAATGAGCTGTGTTTCTTCCAATGCCTCTGCTGCTCAACGTGCCTCTTTTGCTTTTTTTGGACAAGTGCATTTTGAGAAATTCGGAGGGGAAAGCTGTCCATATCTGTTAATTAAGGACAGTGTCCCAAAACGTCACCGTCCTAAAGCTCCTGAAAGATACGAAGGTAAGAAACTCATCTGGGAAGGACACCGTCCAAGCGACCGGGAAGAACGTTTCCGGTTGTACTACTCAGGGAAAAAACAGAAATAAGCATAGCCAAAGATTCTTTTAAGCACCTATTACCTGTTCAGCACGATGCAAGACAGAAACCTGAAATCCAAAACCTTTCCGATAAAAAGGCTTTTCCTTGCACTGCTTCCCAATGCACAGACCCGTACCAGACTGGCTGAACTGCAAGCTGGCATTTCAGGCAGAAAAGTCCCCCGAGAAAACTTCCATTTGACCTTGATGTTTCTGGGAAATCAGTCTGAATCCTGTATTCCTGGGCTGAAAGCTTTTATTGACCAATTGGATTTCAGGGCATTCAGCCTTCGTATTGACAAAAGGGGCTTTTTCCCAAGAGTGAAAATCAGTTGGGTGGGAAGCAATGAACTCCATCCTGAACTGGCTAGACTACACGCAGCTGTCCAGAATTACTGCGCACAGAATCCCGGTATGGCACATGATATGAAACGTCCATTCCGTCCCCATATCACGTTGGCTCGGAATGCCCTACCGACAGAAATACCCTTACCGGAACCTTTTGTCTGGCATGTGAATCGGCTTGCATTAATGGAATCCTTGATCAGTAGAGAGAAAAGTCAATCTGCCGTTTATCGAATCCTGCACAATAAACAGGCATGACAAATCCGAAACAGCCTGAAACTAATCAACACCTGCCAGTTTTTTCAAGACATAGGCAGCAGCTGCCAGACCAAATCCTGCAGTAACCGGCATCACCGTGCCAAACCCGGCAGGATTCATGCCAGGAAGAGGTTCAGGTCTGCTACCATCTGCCGTCGCTGGATAGCGGATAGGTTCACGCGAATAGACTGCGTCAATCCCGAATTTTGTCTTCAGGCTTCGAGGAAAACCATATTCATTACGTAACCGCTTCCTGACTTTTGCCAGCAAAGGTTCCTGCTGTGTCCGTGTCAAATCACAGATTTCAATCTGTGTCGGGTCTGTCTTGCCACCTGCACCACCAGATGCCAGCACAGGAATATTGTTCTGCTTGCAGAATACGATGAGCTCTGCTTTGTTGATGACTTTGTCAATCGCATCAATGACAAAATCCGGCTGCCTTGAACCGATAATTTCTGCAAGGTTCTCCGCATGAACGAAAACCTGCAAGGCTTCAACCTGACAAGAAGGGTTGATCTGGACAATCCGCTCTGCCAATACAGTTACCTTAGACTTGTTGATATTAGGTTCCAATGCCTGTATCTGCCGGTTGATGTTGGTCTCTGCTACCGTATCCCCATCAATCAGAATCAACCGCCCAACACCACTTCGTGCCAAAGCCTCAACCACCCAGGAACCGACACCGCCATTCCCGACAACACAGACTGTTGCCTTACGCAAACGCTCAAACCCTTCCTGACCATACAGTCTGACAATACCAGCAAACCGGAAGGCTGCATCAAATCCCTTATCCATCAACACCCCCATACTATCTATCCAACCCATGCAAGACTTCCCTGTCATTCTTGTTGTTGAAGAAGCCTTCTGACAAGAATACCTGAATATCTTCTGCCATTTCCCTCCAAACCAGAAGTTTATGTTATAATATTCATATATATTTGAACTGATACCACAGTTTCCATTCAATCATAACAGCGTCTTACAGATATGGAAAATCTGTTTTAAAATCGGTCTATTGGACATTGTCTGTGTCGCTATGCTTCTATTGATGTATAGGATTTTCTGGATTAACGAGTGTGGGAGGTTATTGTGTTCTGGGAATCAAAACTGGAAAAGTTGGTGAATGGTATTCGTACAACCAATCCATTGCCATTACGGTTGGCATTATGGACAGGCCAAGTCTATGACCTGGCACCAGGTATTCCTCCCAAAGTCACAGTCAGGGTTCCAGGGATTGATTCCCTGGGCTGTTTCCTGAAGCCGACTCTGGACAGTCTGGGTTCTGCCTATGTCGAAGGCAAAATTGATGTCGAAGGTTCCCTGCAGGATATTGTCGGTCTTGCCAACCAGCTTGCCGATATGTTTGATTCCTCTGAATCTTCAACAGCAGCGAAATTCCGCCATTACTTTGGTGGCTTTCATAACCGCAAGATTGATGCGGAATCCATCGGTTATCATTACGATGTCTCCAATGAGTTCTATCAGCAGTGGCTGGACCCAAATATGGTCTATTCCTGCGGCTATTTTGAAAATGAGAATGATGACCTTGCAACTGCCCAGATCAAGAAAATTGACCATATTCTGACGAAAATCAAGGTCAAGCCTGGCGACCGCTTACTAGATATCGGCTGTGGCTGGGGTGCCTTGGCAATTCGGGCTGCTGAGAAATTCGGTGCGAAAGTGGTTGGCATCACTCTCTCGAAGAATCAGTACGAGCTTGCTTCCCAACGTGTCAAGGAAAAAGGTCTGGAAAACCAGGTGGACATTAGGATTCAGGACTACCGTGACGTTACAGGAACTTTTGACCGTATCACCAGTGTCGGTATGTTTGAACATGTTGGACTCCGCCATATGGTTGAGTACTTCTCCATCATCCGCAAGCTGTTGACTGATGACGGCCTTGCCATGAACCATGGTATCACCAGCTGTGATGCCGGCAGTGGTGCAACACCTTTCGGTGGCGGTGAATTTATTGAGAAATATGTCTTCCCGAACGGCGAACTGCCACATATCGGTCTGGTTTTGCAGAACATGCAGAAAGCCGGTCTGGAAGCATTGGATGTCGAAAACCTCCGTATGCACTATGCGAAGACCTGTGGCATCTGGGCAGAGAATTTTGAGAAAGTCACTGATAAGGTCAAACAGCTGACTGATGAGAAACGCTATCGTATCTGGCGTGTCTATCTGGCAGGCTGTTCCTATGCCTTTGCAGCAGACCGTGTTGCCATCTTCCAAGTCCTCTGCACAAAATCTGGCAAGAATTATCCTGCCCATGGTTGGAACCGGAATTATATGTATCAGAAATAAGAACTTGATGAACTGCTCTGCCACGTTTTCTTAAGCAGCGTTGTTCATCCACTTTCTAAGGGTTATCTGCTCCTGTACCATACAGGATTCAGATAGCCCGATGTTTTTCTGGCATTGAATGAAAACGTCTGTTCCACTTTTTAGCAAAAAATATCTCCATTATCTTGGAGATTACTGTTTTGCCAGAAACAAAGCTTTCTGTTCTTGCCATTTTTCTGTGACACCAGCAATTCGGTCATGGACAGCCTGCCATGTTGAGGCATCAGGAACAGCCTCCAGCAGGATGGCATCAAATTCACAGTCATCAACTTCACGGAGCACTGCATACAGCTGTTGAGCATAATCAGCAGGCGAATCCGGTAATTGTTTGATGGTGAACTGAACACTCTGCCCCACCAAACGCCTGTAAAGCGCATCGGTACGCACCAATACAGCTGTTTTTTTCAAAGCACCAGACAACAACACCTGTTGTATCTCCGCTATTGATAGAACCAATGCTGGTGTCCTAGGAGCGTAATGGTTCCCTGTATGTGCTGCATCCATAGCCAATGCAGTTTTTTGGACAGTTGGATATTTTCCAATGATCTGAGCAATCTGTTCCGATGTTATCACACCAGGGCGCAGGATAACAGGGCCATTTGTTTCCAGACGGGACAAGTCGAGGATGGTTGATTCAATGCCAAAATCACAAGAACCACCATCCAGAACCATTGCCAGCCGTTCATCGTTTCCAAATTCATCCCTGACATGCTGGGCGGTTGTCGGGCTGATATGTCCTGCCCGGTTTGCTGAGGGTGCTGCAATGCCCCCCCTCCCCTGTTTGAAGGTTTTCAGCAAAGCAATCGCCAATGGATGGGCTGGACATCTGAGGGCAACAGAATCCTTTCCTCGAGAGATGGTATCCAGCACATGGGGGCTTTTTTTGAGCACCAGTGTCAGAGGACCTGGCCAGAAAACCGCCATCAATTTTTCAGCGACTGGCGGGATTTCTGATACCCAATAGGTAATACCGGAATCCTTGGAAACGTTGACGCTTAAAGGGCGATCTGGTGGACGCCCTTTCAAATCGAAAATCTGCTGGACAGCTTCTGGATTCCCAGCATCTGCACCCAATCCATAAACTGTCTCAGTCGGAAAAGCCACCAACCGCCCGGATTCCAGCATTCGAGCGGCTGTAGCAATTTCTTCAGCATTGATTTCCGACTGTTGCGTCATGCTGTCAACAGACGGAGTGCTTCGTTGTATTTCTCAGTGGTACGGGCAGAAACTTCTTCAGGCAGTCGGGGAGCCGGTGCCTTTTTATCCCATGGCTGGGCAGACAGCCAGTCACGGACATACTGCTTGTCAAAAGAAGGTGGAGACATACCGACCTGGTAGCTGGATGCAGGCCAGAAACGGGAAGAATCCGGTGTCAGGATTTCATCAATCAGGTAAATCTTGCCATCATCATCCTGCCCAAATTCAAACTTGGTATCTGCAATGATGATACCCTTGGAAGCGGCATATTCGGCGGCAGCCTTATAAAGGGTAACGGCCATATCACGGACTTTCTCTGCAGTTTCTACCCCTACGATTTCTTTCATTTTTTCAAAAGAAATGTTTTCGTCATGGTCACCGATTTCCGCCTTGGTGGATGGTGTGAAAATCACTTCGGGCAGTTTCTGGGCTTCTTTCAGTCCTTCTGGCAGTTTGATGCCACAGACAGCGCCTGTCTTCTGATAGTCTTTCCAACCTGTTCCGATAATGTAACCGCGGACAATAGCTTCAATCGGCAATGGCTTGAATTTTTTGACAACAATTGCACGTCCCCGAACCTGATCGCGCTCTTCAGGTGCCACCAAGGTTTCTGGATCGATATCTGTCATATGGTTCGGCATCAGATGCCCGAATTTCTTGAACCAGAAATTCGACATCGCTGTTAGGATCTTGCCCTTTTCTGGAATCGGATCTTCCATGATGACATCGAATGCGGACAAGCGGTCTGTCTGGACAACAAGCATCTTGTCGTTACCGACTGCATAGATATCACGGACCTTCCCGCTATGCAGGAATGGCAGTGACTTGATATTGGTCTTCATCAACCCAGCCATATATCCTCCCATCAATCAAGTTCTGGAATCACGGCGTCTCTGACCTTATCGACCTGCCGATGGCGGAATGCCAGCAGTTTTTCACGCATGGCAGGGTCGTTCAATGCCAGAACAGCAACAACAGCCAATGCCGCATTGGCAGCACCAGCCTCACCAATTGCCAAAGTAGAAACAGGAATGCCTTTGGGCATCTGCACCATGGACAGAAGCGAATCCATACCCTTCATGTATTTGGAAGGAATAGGAACCCCAAACACCGGCAGGATGGTATGGGATGCCACAACCCCAGCCAGATGTGCGGCGCCACCAGCACCCGCAATGATTGCCTGTGCGCCCTGCGCTTCCATTTTTGCAATCCAGTTGGATAGTTCTTCCGGTGTCCTGTGTGCTGACAATGCACGTGTTTCAAAAGGAATCCCAAAGTCACGGCACATCTTTGCCGCTTCTTTCATAATATCCCAGTCAGAAGTGGATCCCATCACAATACCGACCAGTTTTTTTTCTGTTTCTTCTGCCATTTTCTACCTTTTCTAAAAACAATACAGGTGCTGCCTGAGGCGCACCTGTACTTTGTCATCAACATAAGACATTACTTCACGATCTGTGCAAGCTCGCCATTCCGGTACCTTTCCGCCATTTTTTCCAATGGAATCGGCTTGATCTTGGATGCCTGACCTGCACTACCAAACGCGATGTACCGGGATATGCACAGTTTCTTAGCCTCTTCCTGCGCTGCCTTGTTGTACTGACGCGGATCGAAATGGGAAGGATTCTGAGCCATATAACGGCGAATCGCCGCAGTCATTGACAGGCGGATATCGGTATCGATATTGATCTTACGGACACCATGACGGATGCTTTCCTGCAGTTCTTCGACAGGGACCCCATAAGTTTCACGAATGTCACCACCGAATTCACGGATAACTGCCAGCAGTTCCTGTGGTACAGAAGAAGAACCATGCATGACTAGATGGGTATTTGGCAGACGGGCATGGATTTCTTTCAGCCTATCAAGTGCTAGAATGTCACCCGTTGGCTTGCGGGTAAATTTATAAGCCCCATGGGAAGTCCCGATAGCAATCGCTAATGCATCACACTGGGTTGCCTTGACAAAATCCGCTGCCTGTTCAACATCTGTCAGCAGCTGTTCACGAGTCATCTTGCCTTCTGCGCCGATACCGTCTTCTTTGTCTGCCTTCAGAGTCTCCAATGAGCCCAACACGCCCAGTTCTGCTTCGACCGTTACACCAATGGCATGAGAAAAGCTGACGACTTCTTTGGAAACCGCCACGTTGTAGTCATAGGAAGAAGTAGTCTTGCCATCCGGCATCAAGGATCCATCCATCATAACCGAGCTGAAACCCGACCGGATGGCTGCCATACAGACGGCTGGCGACTGTCCGTGATCCTGGTGCATGACGACAGGGATATCTGGATAAGCCTCGACAGCTGCTTCAATCAGATGGCGCAGGAAAGCCTCACCAGCATACCGTCTTGCCCCGGCAGATGCCTGCATGATGACTGGTGAATTGACTTCCGATGCAGCAGCCATGATGGCACGGACCTGTTCAAGGTTGTTGACATTGAATGCTGGCAGACCATAGCCGTTTTCGGCAGCATGGTCGAGCAACTGGCGCATAGATACGATAGACATCTGTTTCTCCTAGGCTTTATGAGTTTGCCCGCTGCATCAGGATACCGACAGCAGGCAAGATTTTCCCTTCTAAAAATTCAAGGAACGCGCCGCCACCGGTCGAGATATAGCCGACTTTCTCCGCAATATTGTACTTCGCAATCGCCGCCAAGGTATCACCGCCTCCTGCCAGTGAATAAGCCTTGGAATCAGCAATCGCCATGGCAACAGCACGGGTCCCCCCTCCGAACTGTTCAAATTCAAAAACACCAACCGGACCATTCCAGACAACAGTTCCTGCATCCGCAATGATCTTGGCATACTGTTTGGCAGTTTCCGGTCCGATATCAAGGATCATGTCATCTGCCTCGACATCAGAAACCTTTTTGACCGTTGCCGCGGCACTTGCTGCAAATTCTTTTGCACAGACCACATCAACCGGCAGAGGGACGGCCGCTCCCCGTGAGTGCATGATGGCCATAATGCTTTTGGCATCTTCAACCAGTTCTTCCTCAACCAGGGATTTACCGACAGGCAATCCAGCAGCCAACAGGAATGTATTGGCAATACCTCCACCGATAATCAGGTTATCGACTTTATTGGATAATTCCTTCAACACCTGCAACTTACCGGAAACCTTCGCACCACCAACAATCGCCAGCATGGGACGTTGCGGGACAGCCGTTGCCCTCTGAAGTGCATCTAACTCTGCGGCCATCAAAGGCCCCGCACATGCCACCGGTGCGAACTGTGCGGCACCATAAGTAGTGGCTTCTGCCCGATGCGCCGTACCAAAGGCATCATTGACATAGATATCGCAAAGAGAAGCAATTTTTTTTGCCAGATCTTCACTGTTTTTCTTTTCACCGACATTGAAACGGGCATTTTCAAGCAGGGCAACCTGCCCGGGTTTGACATCAACCCCATCGATCCAGTCACGGACCAGTTCAACCTTCTGCCCAAGCAGTTCGCCCATACGAGCTGCAACAACCGCCAAGGATTCTGTTTCAGAGAAAATCCCTTCTTTCGGACGTCCAAGATGAGAAGTGACCATCACTGCCGCACCGCCTTTCAGCGCGGTCTGGATTGCTGGGATTGATGCACGGATACGGGTATCTTCCGTAATATTGCCCTCGGCATCACGGGGAACATTCAAATCAGAACGGATAAAAACACGTTTTCCTTTGACTTCGCCTTTCTCTACCAGATCGGTCAGTCGTTTAAATGAGCTTTCTGCTTGCATAATGGGATGATTTCTGAAAACAATGGATGCGTTATTTTACCGTACCCTTTCCGCTGAATAGAAAAAAGCACGGGATTTCCCGTGCTTTTTTTGGAAAAATCCAAACACCTACAGGATACTGCCAAGTCGTTTGATCCCTTCCCGGATGATTTCTTCTGTTGCGTTGGTGTAATTCAGACGGAAGGTATTGACATCTGGTGCTCCGACATAAAATGGATTACCGGGAACAAAAGCTACTTTCTTTTCCATCGCTTTGTTGAAAAGATCCATTGCAGAACGACCTTTTTCCATCGTCACCCACATGAACATGCCGCCTTCTGGACGGGTATAGGAAACCGTTTTGGGAAAATATTCATCCATGGCTGCCAGCATGGTTGAAGCCTGTTGACCATACAAATCAACAATCTTCTTGATATGGTCTTCATAGGAATTATTGGTCAAGTATTCATTGATGGCATACTGAGTGAATACATTGGTATGCAGATCAGACCCCTGTTTTGCTGTGACCAGATAACGCATCAGCTGTTTGTTCTTGGTAACGACATACCCCAGACGCATACCAGGTGTCACTGTCTTTGAGAAAGACCCCATCAGGACACTCTGTTCATCCAGATAGCCTGCTCCGATATATGGCAAGGATTCACCCTGGAAACGCAACTCACCATAAGGATCATCCTCAACCAGAAGGACATCATATTTTGCCAATATGTCACGAACAGCCTGGCGTTTTTCTAAGGAATACGTCAATCCTGTCGGATTCTGGAAATTTGGAACGGTGTACATTACCTTGACTTTGTTCTTCTTCAAGGTTTCTTCCAGTTTTCCAACATCAATACCATCGTTTTCCAATGGCACAGAAAGGAATTCTGGCTCACACAGCGACAATGCCTGAATAGCCCCGAGATAACCCGGTTCCTCAATCAGCACCTGATCGCCTTTGTTCAGCATGACCTTGCCAATCAGATCAAGTGCCTGCTGGGAACCATTGGTCAACAGGATATCATCTGGACTGAATTCCAGACCGAAACGCTTTTTGTACCGCGCAGCAATAGTTTCCTTTAAAGGTACCAACCCTTCAGTTGTGGAATACTGGAACAGTTTGCTGCCATATTTCTGGATGGCA